>CAZHLC010000204.1:0-6964 GCA_964532545.1 uncultured Leptospiraceae bacterium
AGCATATAGCTCTAATCATGGATGGTAATGGCCGCTGGGCCAAAGCCCATTCTCTATCACGGGCCGAAGGCCACAAAAGGGGGGCCACTGCTGTTGACCTGTTGATGGATGCCTGCCTCGATCTAAAAATACCCTGCGTCTCACTTTTTGCCTTTTCTACTGAAAACTGGCGCCGGCCTAAAACCGAAATCAGGGCTCTGTTTAATCTGCTAGATGCCTATATCATCGATAAGCTGCCCAAAATGAAACAGAATGGTATTCGCTTCAGAGTTTCAGGTGACATCAGCAAATTGCCCCGCAAGAGCCAGCGTTTGATTGAAGACGGTTTAGAGCAGACCCGTAAAAACCGCGCTATGCTGCTGAACTTCTGCCTTAATTACGGCTCGCGCGATGAAATTATACATGCGGCCCATCGAATGGTTCAAGCCAGGGCAGAAAAGCTGCCGGCAAAGCCCTCTGCCAGCGATCTGAAAAAACTGCAGAAGAAACCTACGGCCAGAGAATTTGAAAAATTTCTCTATACCGATCAGTTACCCGATGTAGACTTGTTAATCAGAACTTCGGGTGAGTTACGAATTTCGAACTTTTTATTATACCAGTGCGCCTATGCAGAACTCTATTTTACCGATGTGCACTGGCCAGATTTTGATGAAAGCGAACTGTATAAAAGTATCATAGACTTTCAGAACAGGCAGCGACGCTACGGAGGCTTATAGTGGGAGAAACAGGTAAACGCATTATATCAGGGCTGATCTTTGCCTCATTCTATGTACTTTCATTCAATGTTGAAATATTGTTTCATAACTTTCTGGTATACTTCTTTCTCTTTATAGCCATTATCATAGGTATGAATGAGTTTTATACCATGGCCAGCAAGTCTGAAGAGCTGAAACCGCACCGCAAAACAGGTATCGCCTTCGGCCTGATTGTGGTAACCCTGGTATTGATATACACTCTGCAGCAGGCGGCCCAGAAAGATGTAAACCTGTTCAGCCCGGGCTTCGTTGAGTTTATCAATAAGATTCACCTCAATGGCAACACCATTGTAGGCGGTCTTATATCTTTTATTTTTATCATCTTTCTTATTCAGATTGTTTCAGGCAAAATCAAGGGCGGGGTTTATTCTATATCAAGTACCCTGCTTGGTGTTTTTTATGTAAGTATCTGCGGTTCTCATCTGCTGCTGCTCAAAGATCTTGATCATGGTGTATTCTTCATCTGGTTGGTTTCATTTGCCACCATCATGAGTGATACCACGGCCTACTTTGCCGGCAAAACCATGGGCCGACACAAGGTAGGGTTTGCCATCAGCCCCAACAAAAGTTGGGAAGGTTACATCGGTGGTCTCATTTTTCAGGTTATTCTCACTGTAGCCTTTTACTATGGTATCAAACAGTGGTTTACCGTACCCCCAATGGGGGCGATCGAGATTACCCTGTTTGCAGTGGTCATCTATCTGGTCTCGGTACTGGGCGATCTTTCTGAATCGCTCATTAAGCGTGATTGCGAGGTGAAAGACTCAGGAAGTTTCATACCCGGCCATGGGGGCCTACTTGATGTAATAGATGCCCTTATTCTCACCATACCGGGCTCATATTACTTTTTGATTTTTCTCGAATACGTAAAGTCACCATAGACATGCAGAAAGTCATCATTCTGGGGTTCACCGGCTCGGTTGGCAGTAGCGCCGCCCGGGTGCTGCGTTTTGCCCCAGAAGAATTCGACCTGGTAGCTTTTTCATACCATAATAATTTCAGCGAAGCTCAGAAACTGCAGAGAGAATTTCAGGTGAAACAGCTCTGTTGCACCGGCGAGCTCACAGCAGAACAGCGCTCTTACTGGCAAAAGCAGCAGGTTGAGGTAACTGACTCAATGCTTGAACTGCTTGATGTCGATTATGACAGCATACTCACTGCGGTGGTAGGTTCAATCGGTGTACGTGCCACATTTAAGGCCGCGGGCCAGGGTAAAAAGATCATGCTGGCAAACAAAGAGAGCCTTGTTATGGCCGGCCAGTTTCTGCTTGATGAAGCCCAGAAGAATAATGCAGCCATTGTACCGGTTGACTCTGAGCACAACAGTGTGTTCAGACTGCTGGCCTCTGAAGAACCAGATGCCATAAAGAAAATTATACTCACGGCCTCGGGCGGCCCGCTGCGAACATACTCTGCCGAACAGATTCGCAATGTAAAAAAGGCCGACGTTTTAGATCACCCAACGTGGAGCATGGGGCAGAAGATCACCGTTGATTCAGCCGGCATGATCAACAAAGCCCTTGAGATAATCGAAGCCCATCATCTGTTTTCGTATAACTTCGATCGACTTGATGCAGTCATTCACCAGCAGAGCCTGGTTCATGCCATCATAGAATTTAATGATGGCACATTTTCATTTCACGTGAGCACGCCCGACATGGCCTACCCCGTCGCTCACAGCCTGTATTATCCCCACCAGCCGGCCAGAATTGTCGAGGGTCAAAGCGTGGCTCAAATGAATACCATGAACTTCGAAGCCGTTGATAAGAATAAGTTTCCCGGGTTTTTTCTGGGTCTACAGGCCGGCCAGGCAGGGCAGACGGCGACCACCGTTTTTAATGCAGCTAATGAAGTAGCAGTACAACATTTTCTTGCCGATGGTATTAAATTCCACCAGATTTCTGAGAGTATTGCGCGGGCCCTCGATGCAAACCAGCAGAGCGCTCAGAGTCTTGATGATCTTTTTGAAATCGATCGCTGGGCCCGCGAGTATGTAAGCGAGAAAAATGCCAGTTCGCAAGTATAAAGATAAGCTGCTAAAGGCCATCGAAAACTGCACCCACGTAGTTATAAAAATCGGCACCTCTACCATCACCCCCTGGTTTACAGAAAACCCCCAGGCCTACTTCGATATACTTGCAGAGCAAATTAGGCTGCTGCAGAACGCAGGCAAGAAGGTGGTGCTGATCTCTTCAGGGGCCGTGGGGCTGGGCAAGAGAGTTTTTAAGGGCGAGCAAGAGAGCTATTCGCTGGTTGAAAAGCAGGCCCTTGCCTCACTGGGCCAGAGTGTACTCATTGATTACTACCGTAATGCCTTCGAACGCCAGCAGATTCAGGCCGCGCAGATTCTGGTGGCCAAAGATGATTTTAATAAACGTGAGCACTACCGCAATCTCAAGAACACCCTTGATCAATTGCTCAGCTGGCAATGCGTTCCGGTGATTAATGAAAATGATGCCGTGGCTACCGAAGCCCTGCGCTTTGGTGATAATGACCTGATTTCGGCCCTGGTAAGCAGCATGTATCGCCAGACATTTCTGATCATCTTAACCAGCACCGATGGCTTCTATATGAACAACGAAAAAGTTGATTTGATCAGCGAAATCACCGATGAACATCTGGCCCATGTGGGCGCCCCCTCAAAAGAAGGTTCGGGTGGTATGGGCAGCAAACTGCAGACTGCGGGCAATGTGCTGCAGTCAGGCCAGTTTCTGAACATTTCAGCCGGCGATGATGTCACAGTTTTGAGTAGAATTATGCAGGCTGAACCCTGCGGAACCTGGTTCTTCTCAGAAGGTGACTCAAAACTGGCTGCCAAAAAGCGGTGGCTGCTGCACAGCCAGCACATCAGCGGCGAAGTGTTCGTCGATGCCGGTGCTCAAAAGGCCCTGCGTGAGCAGACCGCCTCGCTGCTGGCCGTGGGTGTAAACAACGTGAAGGGTAATTTTGAGCCCGGCGAAATTATCAGCATCTCATCTGAAACCAACCGCAACTTTGCCCGGGGCACCAGTGAGCGGGCCAGTGAAGACTTAAAAGCCCTGCTAGCAGGCGGCAGGGGCCACAACAAACAGCTGGTTCACCGCGACAACCTGGTGCTGCTTCAGGGTGTAAATTAGCCCATCAGGCAAGAGGCCCGGGCTTCTTTGGCTGTTTTCTCACAGTCAGTGTCAGGGTCGATTTCTTCGTTAAAAACTTCATCATAGCACTGCTTTCGAACCTGCTTGTAAATTTTATCACACGATCTGATAACTTTATCAATCACAGGTTTGTTAATGATGGCGCGGGTCTTTTTTTTGGGGATATTCTGAGCCTGGGCAGCCTGCTCGACCGTTTCTTCAGGCCGGGTATCGGCGACCTCTTCTTTCTCGGGTAGAAATTTGAAAACACCGTTCTGGTACTGGTAAACAACCCGGCGTTCTTTCTTTTCTGTACCGAGGTTCTCTTGCCAGAAAATAACAAATTCTCTTGAGAACCCACCCGCAACATCTTCGAGCCTCGTTGAAATCTTGATTGTTTTATCAATAGGCAGCAAATACTTCTCAGCCGCTTTTTTCATTATGGCCCGCCCGTCGAGTACCAGCTGCAGGCGGCCACCCCGATAGTGGGTATAAAGCTTTGCCGGTTTTTCTTTCAGGTTAAAACTGCGCACCACCGTAAGAATTGAATCGCTTGAAGGCGAAACCAGGCTCACGGGCCTGATATCAACGATCTGAATCTTCAGGCCGCTGAGAGGGTCACCCTTCAGCTGCACAAAGTCATCACCCTTCGGCTTCAGCACAGTAAAACGTTCAGAGTTGCCCTTGCGGTAGGCCACAATGCGTTCGGTATCACCCTGGTTATCAATGTTTGCCGGTATCACCTTAAGCAGAATACCAAGATTGAGACCATCTTTGGCTTCAAGCAGTTGTTTAATCTTCTGCTTTTCTTTGGCGGTAATCTTTTCTGTACGATGCTTCAGCGCAGGTGGCTCTTTTTCTTTACAATAAGCAACTGACAGAATCAAAATTAGCATTAAAAAACGTTTCATGAGCCCTTCTCTATTTTTACCAGATCGACCTGCACGTGGTCAAGCACCGGAATATAAACCTTCACCATCAATGGGTAGCGATTTTTATCACGTGAAACCCAGGCATGAACCTTACCCTTTGATTTTAACAGCCCCTTGGTTTTAAAGTCTGAGGTCACATGCCAGGCATCAAACACCCCAAGGGGGGTTTTAATGGTTTCTTTACCCACAATGGTAATGTTGGTCTTCTTTAAAACCCGGTCATCAAAAATAAACAGATCAAAGCTCTGGCCAGCCCGGCCGGCGGCTTCATGTGAGCGCATAAAATAGAGGGCTGTGAGCAGATCTTGTGTCTGCGGCGGAAGTTTAAATATTTTGCGCGTATTGCTGCGATGTAGCGGAACTTTTCGCCGGGTACCCAGCATGCTGCCGTTGCCAATGACACGGTTACTTTTGTATACGACGCTGCGCTCAGACCAGTTAAAAGTCATCGAGTAATTGCGTTTATTAAAACCCTGAGTTACCTTTTTGGTAGTCATTACAGGCTGGCGGTGGTTAAATTGCCAGAAAGACGAAACATCATATCTGATTTTAAAAAGATTATCAAAGTAATTGGCCGAGCGGGCCCGCATACGAATATGAAAGGTATGGCGGCTGCCAATCAGTTTCTTTTTAACAATGTGAACCATGGCGTAGCCGCCTGCTATGTTCTTCCAGTGGGCGCGAAAATACAGTTTCTCACCAACAGAAAAAGGCAGAGCTGAGAGTGAGGTTGAAAAGAGAAAAAGGTATTTAAGAATTGCCATAGATGCTGGCCAGGGCCTGCTCTTCATTGTCATAAATCTCAAAGAAGGTGTGCATCTTGGTGATTTCGAGCACCTTTTTTACTGACTCATAGGCACTCATAAGAATGAAGCGACCATTCTTCTTCTTGAGCAGAGAGAGGCAGACCATGAGCGCACCGATGCCCGATGAATCAACATAGCTCACCTGGGCCAGATTGCAGATAATATTACGGTACCCCTCATCGACAAGTTCTGAGATCTTTTTCTTCAGTTGAACAGTGTTGTAGATGTCAAAATCACCCTCAAGGTCAACAAAGGTGGTTACATCGTCATGCGAGCGGGGTGTAATCTTCAGCTTGTCAATCATGAAGCGGTGGCGTCAGCCTGATAAATAGAGTGCATACGAGCAAGTGAAAAACCCATATTGGTTGCTCTGAAAATATGAAGCATCGCAGTAATTCTATCACTGGGCCAGAGCCCTGAGCAGATCGTTGATCATTGCCTGCTCTTTAATACGAAAATCAGCCTGGGTACTTTCTTCACCCACTTTGATTGAAATACCACTGCTATCGAGGGCTTCAAACATCTGCTCATCAGTAATATCATCACCAATAGCGGTGACCAGGGTTTCATGGTGAATTTCAAATGTGTTAAGGTACCATCGTAGAAAAGATCCCTTGTTTGATTCCATAGCGCGGGCTTCGATCACCTTTTTACCTTCCATAATGCTAACAGGAAAGTTTGAAAGGCTACCCTCTAATTCGGCCTTCAGCTTGCGGGCCTGGTATTCGGCAAAATCGCTGGGTGAATTTCGGTAGTGCCAGGCCACGGCATATTCTTTCTGCTCGACCCTGCTACCGGGAACCCTGAACGAATAATCGGTCATCATACGAAAAGCCGCCTGGTACCACAGATTGATATCTGTTCTTACCAGCGACTGAACCTTCTTTTTACCCAACTCAAGAAACTTGGCGCCGTGCTCAAAGGCCATTGAAACCTTCATATCAACAAACTGACGGCGCAGAAACTTGCTGTCTCGCCCACTGATAATAACCACTTGATACTTTTTTGCAAGGGTTTCAACCGCCCGGCGTGTCTGGGCCGCCATCACCGCGTCTTCAGGGTTATTTACAATGGGGGCAAGAGTTCCGTCATAGTCTAGAAAAAACAGGCGCTTGCGGTTTGATAGCCTGCGCTTAATGCGCATGGGCGGGCTCAGCTTTTTATCTTTTGTATAGTTGATGGGCTGGGCACTGTGAATATGAGCCGTATAAGACCCTTCAAGGCGAGAGAGAAAATACTCGGCCCATTCGGTGGCCGTATAGCGTTCAAGATACGAAATCATGGGCCGGTGTTTTTCAATGCGTTCTTCTTTGGGCATCTCAAGAGCCTGCTTGAGGCTCTGGGCTGTCTCGTAG
>CAZHLC010000205.1:0-224 GCA_964532545.1 uncultured Leptospiraceae bacterium
GTAAAAGGTTTCAAAGTAGATGACAGGTGGTATTAGCATCAAGACTGCCGGTATAGCCAGGCACCATGCTCTGCTGAGCTTAAAACGGCGAAGAAAGTAGAGCACCGAAGCAGCAAGGGTATAACCAGCAATCATAAACAATAAGTTACCCAGAGTGGTTAACCAGGCTGGGCTCAGCTTCAGCAACAGACCAGTGAGCAGATTCATACCGGGCGGAAAAGAAT
>CAZHLC010000205.1:243-6923 GCA_964532545.1 uncultured Leptospiraceae bacterium
AAAGAATGCAGATACCACATTGATTCTAAAAGCTCATTGGTTAACAGAACAGGGTCGAGAAAATGCATGTACTCAAGTTCTACATAAAAAGTAATACCGCTGAGTTTGAGCAACACTCTTGAGACAAAAAAGATCAGCGCGAGTAGCACATAATCATTGAGCAGAAACTTTTTTAACCGGCTCTCAGACAAAACGTGACCCCCGGTAGTGCAGATTCAGAAAACCGATAAATCCCCAGAAAAGGCGGCCAAGAACAAACAGACGATTATAGAGGCGCTGGCTGAAACTATTGCGGGTAACAATTTTAAAAGCAGTGATAGTATCAACCAGACAGGGGTTACTGACCCGTTTTGAGAAAAGCAGTACCCGGGCGGTTAGCCAATGCACACCAGACATATGCCAGCTATCATGAAAAGCCATGACGCTGCCGGGGGTCATTTTCTCGATCAGGTTTTCAAAATCTTGTTTTACATCATCATAGTAATGCGAGCCGTCAACAAAGGCCAGAGACACCGGTTCTGGCCAGTCAACCAGGGCCTCATTTGACATTTTCTTGATCAGGGTTACCCGCCCCTCTAGACCCCGTTTTTTCAGGTTTTGCTGCAAACCTGTAAAAGTGTCTGCTATACCAAGAGGCTCAAGGTGTTTGGGTGAGCCAATGTGGGGGTCGATGCTGTAAATCTTATCATGGGCCGAAGCCAAACAAACCGTCGAGCGCCCCAGAAAGCTACCAATTTCAACCGCAGAATCGGTTTTTTTTAATAAATTGGCCTGATCATACAGAAATTGCCCCTCTTTCGGGGTCAACCAGCCATTTACCTGACCTGCAACCGTAGCGAAATCGAAGCTCATAATCAGCAAATCTCAAAAGTGGCCGGCATAGCCCAGTAAATTACCAGTCTAATATAAAATTGTTGACAGACAGAGTTGTCTGTACATTTTCGAGGTCTATGAAAATCAAGACCACCATAACCGAAATGCTGGGTATCGATCTACCGATTATTGGCGCACCCATGTTTCTGGTTTCATACCCAGATTTAGTGGTAGCTGTTTCAGAAGCTGGGGGCATTGGCTGCTTTCCTTCTTTAAATTACCGCACATTACCCGAGCTACGTGACGGCCTGGCCGAGATTAGAGACCGCACTTCTAAGCCCATTGGTGTGAATATTATTCTGCACAAAGACCATAATCCCAATTGGTCAAAGCAGCTCGAGGCCTGCCTCGATGCCAAAGTTGAGCTGATCATTACCAGCCTTGGCACCCCAAAATCGGTGGTCAAAGAAGCCAAATCGGTGGGGGCCAAGGTCTTTGGCGATGTGACTACTCTAAGACACGCAAGACTCATTGAAAAAGCAGGGGCCGATGCCATTATTGCCGTTGCGCACGGGGCCGGTGGCCATGCAGGCAACATCACCCCTTTCAGCCTCTTACCTGAGCTGAAAAAAGAATTAAGTATTCCGGTAATTGCCTCGGGTGCCATTTCATCGGGCAAGCAGATGGCCGCCTCGTTATCGCTGGGCGCCGATGCAGTTTATGTAGGCACCAAACTGATTGCCACACCCGAAGCAGCAGCTCAGAATGAATACAAACAGATGCTCATCGACTCGCGCTCGACTGATATTGTTTATACTCCAGAGATCAGTGGCATACCAGCTAACTGGCTGAAACCAAGTCTTGACAAAATCGATTACGATCTCAGCGAACAGAGCCATGATCTTGCTTCTGAGTATAAACGGTGGAAAGATATCTGGTCAGCCGGCCAGGGTGTTTCGCAGATCAGCGACATAGAACCAGCGGCTGATATTATCACCGGCATAGCCAAAGAGTATCTCGACATCTGCGACAGCCTGCCCCGGGCAGAGGTGGCCCGGGTATAATATGTCTTACAAGTATCTGCAGATAGAACGCAAAGGGCATATCAGCTACATCTTTATGAACCGGGCGCCGTCGAATGATCTCACTATTGAGGTCATGAACGAGCTCATCGATGCTCATAAAGAACTAGAGCGCGATGACGACACCTGGGGCGTCATACTGGCATCAAAGCTAGACAACTATTTTTCAAATGGTCTTGAACCTGACTATATGCTTCAGCGTGATGTTGACGGTCGCAGTGAAGTCTTTGCCAGGTTATTCGATCTTGTTAAGGTTATGTATGCCTTTCCGAAAATTGAGATTTCGGCAATTAATGGTCACGCCATGGCCGGGGGTGCGGTACTAGCCATTCTTACCGACTTCAGGTTCATGGCGAATGCAAGGGGCAGATACTCGTTTTCAGAAGTACGCGTAGGTCTGACTATACCACCTATTCTTCTCGAGCTGGTCGAATCTGTCGTGGGCAACAGAAACCTGATTGATGTTGCCATGATTCCCAAAGCTTTTAAACCACAAGAAGCGCTGGCCATAAACCTCGTTGACCGGGTCTGCGAACCTGAGCAACTCTTGCCCGCTGCAGAGAAACACTTAACATCGATTTTTGAGCTACCATTAAAAAGCGTACAGTCAGTAAAGATTGCCATGCGGGCCGACCTTTTAAACAAAGTTGATACTCACCATACCCATGATCTAAAGGGCTTAAGAAACTTTCTTGAGGGAAATTTTGAAGAGGGGTTAACCGCGGTTAAAGAAAGACGCCGACCGCGCTTTGCAAACCCCTGAATTGAGGAAAAATGACAACCCAGACCGCCACACCAAAGAAAAGAATGAAGGGCGCCCGTGAGCGCATTCTCGAGAAAGCACAAGACCTGTTTTACACCCAGGGTTTTCGTAACACTGGTATTAACCAGATCATCGAAGAATCTGGCACAGCCAAGGCCAGCTTTTACCAGTATTTTAAATCAAAAGATGATCTGGCCATTGCCTATCTGAAATACTACGAATCACATATTGTCAACGCGATGGATCGTTTAATGTCGAAGCACACCCACATAAACAAGTTTTTCAAAGCCTGGCCACGGGTTCTGTTTCGTGATATCAAATATATGAAAAAGTTCAATGGTTGCCCCTTTGCCAACTTTGTGTCACAACTCGAAAGTGATGACAGTGGCCCGGTAGCTGATGAAGTTCATCATATTATTCAGCGCATGTATGATAATCTTGAAAAATATTTTAAGCAGTGCATCGACCGGGGTGAGCTGAGTAAAAATCAAGACCCCAGAGAACTGGCTAAAAGGGTTCTGCATGTTTATCAGGGCGGAATGATGATGGCCAAAATCTCTGGCGATTTATCTTACGTTGAGAACATGGAAAATATGTTTCTTAAAGTAGTCGAAAACTAGCTTTTTGTTGTTGATGGCCTGTATCTTTTATAGTCTAAATCAATAGTGAAACGATCTTTTATTGTAATATCGATTTTACTGGGCCTGGCCCTGCTGGCCAGCCAGTGTATTAACGAAGAAAACCAGAGTTGTACTTATACCCCCCAGGGTCAGGTTTTCAGCACCTGCTTCGATATTGAAACTGATCTATTAGAAGAAAGTAAAACCGCCTGCAGCAATCTCAGTGGTTCTTTTGCTAACGATTCATGCACCAGCCAAGACCGAATCATTTTCTGCACCGGTGGCAACCTCAACAAACCCCTGCAAGACGTGGGCTCGACCAGCATAGATCTGGGCACTATCAACTTTTCTCTGTATTCTGGTGGTTCTGACGTTGATCGCAACAATTACTGCACCAGCGATCTGGCCGGTACAGTACAGGTTCCGTGAACCGGCCGATTACCCCGCGTAGACACCATCTTTTTCTGTGGTTAGCCATAGCAGCAGTTTTTTTCATACAGAGCCGCTGTGCTGCAGACAAATACAGCTGTACCTATATTCCCCAGGGGCAGGTATTCAGCGCCTGCTATACTTTTGATCCCGAAGTGCAGACAACCGCAGACGATGCCTGCAACAGCCTCGGTGGCAATATCATTACCAGCGAATGCAGCTCACAAGACCGAATTATCTTCTGTGCTGGTGGCAGTCTTGACAAACCCCTCTCAGATCTAGGGGTAGGCTCATTGAATCTAACAAATTTCGATTTTGCTCTCTATTCGGGCGGCTCTGATGCTGACAGAAACAACTATTGCAGCAGTGACCTGCAGGGCACCATTGTCAGTCAATAAGCCAGAAATTCTCCGATTCATAGCATAATATTGCCGGCAAAAACTGCTTTATTTTCTGAGGTTGGTCAAAGAATTGTCCCGCCCTGATTTTGAAAATCAGACTTAGAAATACCGATAGATGAAATTTGAAGCCCAGAAAGACCAGCTTGAAAACGCCATGGCCCGCATTGACGCCATTGTGCCCGGGCGTGATATGCAGACGCTGCTCTCAAACGTTCTGCTTACCATTGAAAAAGATCATGTGAACATCACCGCTTCTGATATGGAAAGTACTGTGCGCATACAGCTGGGCGCTAAGAGTACCGAAACTGGCGAATTGATTGTTAGAGCCAAGAAGCTATCAGAAATTGCCAAAAACCTGATCTCAGAAAACATCGTTTTCACTGCCGAAGAAAACACCGCCGGCGACGATGACGCGCCTTCTTATCTGGTTAAACTTGAAGGCACCGGTACTCAGGCCGCTAAGTTCAAAATGGCTGGCAGTGACCGGTCGCACTTTCCTAATCTTGCCCATATACCTAAAGAAAATATTTCTCAGATACCCGCTGAAGTTCTTGCTGAGATGATCAACAAAACGTTCTTTTCAATCTCACAAGAAGATAACCGCTATATTTACAACGGTCTCTGCTTTCAAGCCGAAGGCAACAAGCTGACCCTTATTGGTACTGATGGTCGCAGGCTGGCCGCAGTCACCCGCGAGATGCCTTCGCCCATTCAACTGGGCGGTGAAGACTCTGGTGATATTGTTGTTCATGCCAAGGCCATTAGAGAGTTATTACGAATTGTTGATTCTGCACCTGAATTAAATATCGGTGTTGAACAGCGCGATATTTTCTTTCAGGTGGGTGATGCTGAGCTTTCAAGCCGCCTGCTTGAGGGTAAGTTTCCCGACTATAACAAGGTAATACCCAAGACCAGCACCATCTCAATTGAAGTTGAGCGCGACTCACTCTACAATGCCCTGCGTCAGGTTATGGTTATGACCGAACCACCATCTTTTCAGATTCGCCTGACACTGGCAGACAATGCCCTTATGCTCAAAGCCAATACCCCAGAAGTGGGTGAGGCCGAGATACAGATACCCGTCGAATACACTGACGACCCTCTTGAAATAGGTTTCAACTCTACCTACTTTGTTGATATTCTGAGAAACCTTACATGCAAAAAGCTGCGATTAGACTTTAATGATTCAACAAAGCCAGTGGTAATTCACGATCTTGAAGATGAAGATTATATTGCGCTGGTTATGCCAATGAAGATTTAATCTTTGAAAATCAAGCAGATTCAGCTTACTAACTTTCGACCGTACAATAAATTAAACCTCAACATTGAAGGTAATCTTGTATTTTTTACCGGCCCTAACGGCATGGGCAAAACTTCAATTCTTGAAGCCATCACCATGGCCAGTGTGTTAAAATCATTTCGTAACGCCCGCGAGCGTGATATGATTAAATGGGATAATGAATTTTTCAGCATTTCAGTTTCTTACAGTACATCTGCAGGTGAGCAGAAACTGCATCTTGGTTATGGCCGCCATCCCCAGGCTGAATCAAATGCCATGCTGCGCTCGATGAGTGTTAATAAGCAGAAGGTCGAACGTATAGCTGAGTTTATCGGTCGCCTGCCCACCGTGGTGTTTTCGCCCGATGATATTGATATTATTGATACAGACCCGGCCGAGCGGCGCCGCTTTATTGATATGATTCTTTCTTCACTCAACTCAAGTTACCTTGAAGCCCTGCAGCTCTACCGCCGGGCTCTGCGGCTGCGAACTGAGTTTTTTAAAAAAGTTATGCGCAAAGAGATGAAGTTTGATAACAACTACCTTACCTCAATTGATAAAGAGTTGGCCAAATCGGGCCACTTCATTCAGCAGAAACGCGCTGAGTTTCTCAGCAAGTTTCAAGACCCCTTTGGCCGCTATGTAGGCCTTATTTCTGGCCAGAAAGACCAATGGAACATTATCTATGAACCTTCAGTCAAAGAAGCCCCTACTGTTGAACAGTACCTCAATGCTCTGAAAAATGCCCGGCCCAAAGACGTTAAGATGCGCCAGACCACTCAGGGCATTCATCGCGATAAGATCGTATTCAGCTCAAACAAAAAAGAGGGTCTTGATCTGCAGCAGATTGCCTCTCAGGGTCAGAAGCGCACCGTTGCGCTGGCGCTGAAGATGGCCCAGTTTGATTACACCAAATCTCTCACCAGCGCTACTCCGATTCTGCTCATTGATGACGTGCTTAATGAGCTCGACATAGAGCGTCGCAAAAGCTTTATTCTATTTTTGAACGAAATTGGTCAGGCCCTGATTACCACCACCGATCTGGCAGGCATTGAAAACTATGTCAAAGAAAATGAGGCCAATTTCACGGTTGAAGCCTTTGAAGTGCAGAATTCTGATGATGGTTTGACGCTGCAAAAACTCACATTATAGCTTTTTTCGGTTTATGCCGACGCTTAACTATGCGCCTTCTGGCCTTCGTCTGCCTTACTGTTTTTACGGGCCCGCTGGCCGCTACTGGCACCATAAAGAAGCTATCATATAAAGATAAAGAAATACAAAAACTGCGCAGCG
>CAZHLC010000206.1:0-6920 GCA_964532545.1 uncultured Leptospiraceae bacterium
TTTTAGCCAGCCTGTCTATTCTTTTCAATGTGCAGGCCGATGCACATATCTTCAAAAAAGTGGGCTCGCAGGTGATTACCCAGCAGCAGCTTAACGAGAAAGAACAAGAGCTCGCCGTTTTTCACAAAGTAAAAGATTTGAAAAAGCGCAGACAGCTGGCAGAACAGTTTGCGATCTTCGACGCCCTGCTGGTTGAAATTGCCCTGGCTCTTAAGATCTTACCGGCAGCCAGAAAGAAATGCTGGCAGCTGGCCGAAAAAGAATTTCTATTAGAAGATAGATTTGTGGTAAACGGCAAGGTTGACTACGAGGCCCTCGAGCGCAATTCTAGAGAGTTTGGTGTCGATCTTGAAGAAAGGGTTGATGAAATCTGCAAAGAAAAGATGATTTTAAAATCGAAAGAAAAGCTTTTCGCTATTCACAGGCTACTGGGCGATCAATCGAAATTGAACCTGGCCAACCCCCAGCCTGAGATTAAAAAAGCCATAGCGAAATGGCGCAAGTCGGTAAAGTGATTTCTCGCCTGAAAAAAATCACCGTTTTGTTAATCGTCAGCACCAGCCTGTTTGCCTTTAAGCGGGCCACCCAGAATCTGACGCCGGCTCAAAAACAACAGGTCGAACAAAACCATCGTCTGGCGAAAAGCCACTGTAACAACAAAAAGAAACCTGATGAAGATAAACTGCGCAGCTGCATGCTGCAATACACCTTTGCCAGAGATCTCTTTAAACTGAAAAAAGATATTGCAGACAAATATATCAGGGCCGTTCTGCTGGCCCTCTTTGTTGACTATAAACATCACCCGGCCCTAATACCGCTTGATTCAACCCTAATCAAAGAAGGGCTGGTGCAAGATGAAATAGAATGGGCTGAAATAAGCCTGCTGGTCGAAGAAGGCATGGGCTTTTCGGCTTCTGATGAGGCAGTCAACAGCATTGATGGCAGAGTCACAGTAAACAACCTGGCCCGCATTTACAGAAATAACTGAGCTACGCTTTTCTACTTGCGCCCAGTTGCTAGATAAATTTTAACATACCCCCTACCATGAAAAATATGAATAAATACCTGTTACCAATAATTCTAGCAGGTGTGCTAATACAGTGCAAGGGCAAAGAAGCCACCCTAGATGATTATTTAGAGCAGTACCAGGCCCGGGTTGAAAGCAAATATCTGCAGATCATGAAGGTGTTTGTAAAACATGTTCAAGGCGGGCGCGAAAAGAAATTAGTGTTGGGTAAAAATGACCCGGCCATCTTTGTCAGCCCTTACAATACTAACGGCAATGTACTGGTCTATAGCGAATACCGCCTCGGTTCTAAGTCTGACTCAGAGATTGGCCGCAGGCTGCTCAGTCAGGCAGTTAAAGCGCTCTATCCAGGCACAAACATTGAAACCATTAAAAAGCGACTGAACGCCCCCTATAAAGCTGGGCTCACTGGGCAAAGTTTTTTTCTGAATTATCATACGGCCAATGTTGATGGCGTATTAAGGTCACTGAACTTCATAGGTAAAACAGAACGGCGCACTTTTTATCGCAGCTTCTATGACTCAGACCGTTACGTAGTGGCCGCCGAGCAGCTCATCAAAGTGCCATATGTTATGATCATACAGAAAATTAAGTTCAAAGACGCAGAGTTGATTGACAGAAAAACTTTTGAAGCCGGCTTCTATGAAGGGCTGGTGCATGTTTATCGCCTGGCAGACACCAAAAAAATCGGAACCTTCTCAATTTCAGCGACCAACAGCGAACAAATCAAAATAGCCTATCGCGAATTTACCAACCCCCTGACTGTCAAAGAGGGTTCTGACTGGCGGGCTAAACGCGACCTGGGTGACAATGTGCGCAAAGCTTTCGCCCAGAATCTCGAGCAGCTTTCACCGGGCGCTAAAGTCTTTCGAGTTGGTGTGACCTATAAAACAATCGGCGACAAGTAAGGGGCTAACGCCCCTCGCTTCGGCCCCTGCCCCAAGCAGGGTTGTTGCATAATATCTTACCCGCGGGTCGTTCAAGGCTGCCCTGGCACCGGTTCTTGCTGGCGCGCGAACCTGCCTTGAACTCAGTGGCCTGCGCTACCCCCACTGCAGACCCATCTCGCCCGAAAAAAACGTGAACCCCCACCCACAGGCTGCCATCTAAGGCCCATGAAAAAATTTTCGTTTATATTGATTTTATTCTCACTGGGCGCCAGCCAGCTGTTAGCCCAGGCCAGAACTTCATTTGACTTTAAGGTCACGATTGTGTCGGGTTTTCACAAGGGCAAAGTGTTTGAGGGCTCATTCAGCACCCCCGAGCCGGCTTCTTCGGGCGAGCATACCCTCGAGGTAAAACAAATCACCTTTACTTGTATGGGCAAAACCTACCGAGAAAACGATTTTGATGCCAGGCCAAAGGCCCGATTCGTAAACGGCCAATTCAAAGACCTGTACTTCACCGGTGGCCCGCAGAACCAGCGCTTTGGCCTCAATCAGGGCTTCGGCCGCCAGCAGTTTCAAAGAGCTTCAGAAGCCTTTGTAAGAAATGGTGAGAGCTACTTCGGTTATTTAGACCAGAACACCTATGTCGAAGGGGTGGGCCTGATAAAATACAACCCAAACTGATATTTTTTTACAAAAAAGTTGCCAACACTTAGATATTTTGATACTTAGATGATTAGATATTCATCTAACTATGTCACTCACAGTAGAAAAAAGTTTTGAAGAACAACTGGTCAACATTCTGAAAGCTCTTTCAGATGAAACCAGATTGAAACTCGTTCGGCTTATCGCCAAAGGTGAAACCACCTGTGGCGATCTGAACTGCGACTTTAATCTAAGTGGGCCCACCATGTCACATCATTTGAAAGTTTTAGAGCAGAGCGGGCTGCTGATTCGCCGCCGAGAAGGCCAGCAAACCTTTAACAGCTTAAATCACGAACTCTATGGCAACTTTCTCAAGGCCCTTGGGGGTTTGGTAAAATAATTTGAACAGTTAGGTGATTATCTCAACTCAGAAAATCTTAAAATGATAAGGAAAGAAAATGTCTAAAAAAATTCTTATAACCGGCGCCAGTTCAGGTTTCGGTGAACTTATGGTGAAAACCCTTCTTGCCAAGGGCCATACAGTGATTGCCTCTATGCGCGGCGTAGAAGGCAAAAATAAAGACGCGGCAGCCAAAATGAAAGAGGCTGGTGCCCACGTTGTTGAAATTGACGTGACTGACGAGGCCAGCGTGAATAAAGGCGTTGAAGCAGCCATTGCAGCCGCTGGTGGCCTTGATGCCGTGGTCAACAATGCCGGCACCGGTGTTCTCGGCCTGCAAGAGAGCTTTACAGTCGACGACTGGCAGAAAGTATTTGATGTTAACGTTTTCGGTGTACAGAGGGTAAACCGCGCCGCGCTGCCCACCATGCGCAAACAGGGCTCAGGCCTGCTGATTCACATTTCAAGCCTATTGGGCCGCATCGTTCTGCCCTTTTTCGGGCCCTACAATGCCACCAAGTTTGCCCTTGAGGCCCTGGCCGATAACTACCGGGTAGAACTCAGTGGTTTTGGTATCGATTCAGTAGTGGTTGAGCCCGGTGGCTTTGGCACCTCGTTTATGAACGCCCTGATCAAACCATCAGACTCGGCCCGCACGGCAGAATACGGTGAAATGGCTGGCGCCCCAGAAGCCATGTTAACCAACTTTGAAGGCAACCTGAGCGGCGAAAACGCCCCCGACCCCCAGTGGATCGCTGACATAGTCGCAGACCTGGTTGATAAACCAGCCGGCGAGCGCCCCTTTCGCACAGTGCGCGACGGCCTGGGTATGGAAGAGCCCATCAAGGCCATCAATGCAACTACCGACCAGTCAGTTGAAGGCATCTACACAGCCTTCGGCATGGAAGGTATGCTGAAGGTTAAAGCCCCAGCAGCAAGCTGACCCAGAGCGGCTGTCTCAATAAGCGCCCATTAGCTTTTGAGGCAGCCCACTTTGTACTTCTTCACATTGAATGCCAAAGCGTGATATTTGTTGTATCTTTCGCGCAGATGAAACTTCAATGCCTGAAATACCTGGGGCCAGCACTGCTGGCCCTGACTCTTGTTTCTTTCTGCAAAAGCACGACAACCAAAGAGTCGGCCCCCTTCGGCCGCTGGCTATCACCGAATAAAGTCGATAATCGCATCAGGGGTGGCACAACCCGTGGGCCAGCAGTAGAGGTAGACTTTTCACCCAACCAGTATTATCAACAATTACAGCAGAATCATCAAAAGCTAAGGGCCAAAGAAAAAGACCGCCTTGCTATTTTAGCCATGTCTGGCCCTTACCGGGTTTCGTTTGAATTCTCAGAAAGCTTTGCCTTGGCACCTGATTACACTCTACAGCGCCCCTACCGCTCATGGGGAACTGAATATGTGTACATTATCGAAAACCGCCAGAACTTCATCAGCCTGCAGCACATCATGGTGATGCTTTTTGAACAGGGCGGTGAAATCAAGGGCCCCTTTGTGATGAAACACTGGCGGCAAGACTGGGCCTTTGAAAAAAACAGCGGGCTCTTTTATCAGCCAGGTGGTACTTTTAAAATGCAAAAAATCAGCAAACCAGCAGGCCAGTGGCTACAGACAGTCTATCAGGTCGATGATTCTCCCCGCTACAGCAATGTGGGGCAATGGCAGCATTTGCCCGGTGTTTCAGTCTTCAAAGCCAGACCCAGCTGGCGCCCCCTGCCCCGGCGCGAGCGAACGGTGCGCAAAGACTATAATGCCCTGTTTGCAGAAAACAGGTTTTCGGTGGCGAATTTTGGCTGGGTTCATGAGCAATCAAACCTCAAGGGTTTGTACAAAAAAGATAAACTCAGCTTCTTAGCCAACGAAACCGGCTTAAACCGCTACCAGCGCATTAAGAATTTTAACTTTCAGCCAGGCAAAAATTATCTGACTAACACCGCCGCTTTCTGGCAACTGGTGCGCCAGAGCTGGCAGAAGAGAGTTAATTCAGGCCAGGCATTCAGGGTTTCACAGAAGGTCAAAGACCAGTATATGTTTCAAGATCTGTTTCGATACGCTGAAGAATTAAACCAGAAAAAAAAGGTTTTTAACAGAGCCGAGGCCCAAAAGCTGATTCAACAGGTTTTTAAGCGGCATGTTCAATAAGAGACGGCCCTTAGTGCCGTTTCGTTTTTTCGTTCAGGGTTGCTTCGATGATTACAGTGGGCTCTTTGCGCACCTCTTTATAGATACGGGCCAGATATTCACCAATGATACCGAGAAAAAGAGCATTGATACTCACAGATATCAGAATAAGTATGGTAGTTGTTGCAAAACCAGGCGCCCACTGGGCACCATAAACGAATTTTCCAATCAGATAAATTACGCTCATAAGAATAGCGCTGACAAAGGTTGCCAGACGCAGCGGAATGATTGAATGATTGATAATGCCATCAAGCGCAATCTTAATCATTTGCCCCAGCCTGATCTTTGAATCACCTGCCTGACGGGCAGAGCGGGCATAGGGTATACCCACCTGCCTGAAACCCATGGTCGCAATGGTACCCCGCAGATATGGTTCACTGACCTGATAGAGATTAAGGGCGTCTATGATTTTGCGGTCTAGCAGACGAAAATCACCAGCATCTCTTGGCAGACTTTCTGCACTGATCGCATCAATAAACCAATAAAATATACGGCGTATGGCTGAAATTAACAACCCCTCTCTTCTTTGTTTTCTAATACCATAGACAACCTCATTACCCTGCTGCCAGTGAGTGAGCATCTCGGGTATCATTGCTGGTGGGTCTTGCAGGTCACAGTCAAGTTGAACAGCCACATCGCCACGGGCCTGACGATAGCCGGTCAATATAGAGCGCTGGTAGCCGAAATTTTTTGAAAATCGGTAAACCCGAACCCGCTTATCTTTTGCAGCGACCTGTTGCAGAAGACTGAATGTGTTATCAGTGCTGTGGTTATCAGTGAACACAAACTCATAATCATAGTCTTTTACAAGGCCCTTAAGCACCTTTACTGTTTCACCATAGAAATTCAGAATATTAGGTTCTTCGTTGTAGACCGGTGTAATGATTGAGATCAGTGGCTTTTTCTTTGGCATTGGGGTTACCCGTGTTTTTTGAAAAAAGATTCAAATATCTCAACAACATACTCTCGTTTTTGACTGGTCATACCGGGGTAGACCCCCAGCCAGAAACTGTCATTCATTACAACATCAGTATTCTCAAGGGCGCTGGCAACGCGGTAATCTCGCCCCTCTTCAAGATGATCAAAACTGGGGTGTCTAATGATATTACCGGCAAAAAGATTACGGGTTTGAATTCTGTTATCTTCAAGATATTTGACAATCTCTTGTCGCGAGAAAGGGGCATTTTTTCGCACCGTCAGAATAAAACCAAACCATGAAGGGTCACTGCCCTCAGTAGCCTTTGGCATAATCAAAAACTCTTCAAACTTTTTTAACTGGTCGTAGAAAAATGCAAAATTGTCACGTCTGGCCTGACCAAAGGCCTCAAGCTTTTCAAGCTGTGAAACCCCGATGGCAGCCTGCATTTCGGTGGCTTTGAGGTTGTAGCCCAGATGTGAGTAAATATATTTATGATCATAGCCAAATGGCAGGGTACCCAGCTGGTGGCCAAAACGTTTATTACAGGTATTATCTTGGCCAGACGGGCACCAGCAGTCTCGGCCCCAGCTTCTGAATGAATCGACGATTGATTTGAGACGACCTGTCTTCATCACCACAGCACCGCCCTCACCCATGGTTATATGGTGAGCAGGGTAAAAGCTGTATGTTGACAGGTCACCAAAGGTGCCGGTATATCTACCATCATATTTAGAGCCAAGGGCATCGCAGTTATCTTCGATAACCCAGAGATTGTTTTTCTCTGCAAACTCTTGAACAGCCTTGAGGTTGAAAGGGTTGCCCAGGGTGTGGGCCAGCATAATCGCC
>CAZHLC010000207.1:0-6912 GCA_964532545.1 uncultured Leptospiraceae bacterium
ATCAGTATGCCACTGAGCGCCAAACAAGCAGGCATGACCATCAGCGACTTTGAACTCTTCGATATTCATGAGGCCTTTGCCGGCCAGGTGCTTTCGGTCACCCGCGCCCTGGGCAGCGATTTGTTTGCTAAAGAAAAATACAATGAGTCAAAGGCCTTTGGCGAGATACCCAATGAAAAGCTCAATGTTCATGGCGGCTCAGTGAGCATTGGCCACCCCTTTGCAGCCACTGGCGCCCGCATGGTACTCACCATGGCCAATGAGCTGCACCATGGAAATAAAGAGACGGCCCTGCTGGGCATCTGTGCCGCCGGGGGCCTGGGCGCAGGTGCAGTGATGGAGGCTGCTTGATGGCAGACATCGTCAAAGAGTTTCGCCGACTCGTGAGAGACGCCATTACCCGTACTGAAGAGGCGCACTTCGATGTGGTGGCTGAAATCTCTGAGAAATTAGATGAAATCACAGCTGCCCAGGGGGTTGAGTTAGAGCTGGGTAAATCTGGGTTTAAGGCCACAGCTGATTTTTATAAACTGGTGCGTATCGCCACTGGCGGCGCCGGTGAAGTACTCAGCAGTCTCACCTCTGCCGATGCAGAGGCCAATCTTGAGCTGATGCGGCAGCTCATTGACTATCGCCTCACCTGGTCAGATTATGACATCGACTACGTACCCTATGAGGCCACCTTCAAAACAGGGGTACCGGTACTTTCAGCCCGCAATGCAGCCCTGGCCATTAACGATGGCAGCACCGTATTTACCACGGGCTTTGGTGCCCACGCCCGCTGCTCGATTTTCTTCAAGGCCGTACGTGAAAGCTTTGAACAAGACGGCGGCCCGCACAGCCTCACCTGGCTCAGTGTCAGCGGCCAGGGGGGGCGCGGCATCGCACCTGGCACCGTTGAAGAGCTGGGTGAAGAAGGTATACTTAAACAATACATCTCAGGCCACATTGAAACCGCCCGGTCTCTGCTCAAACTGGGTGATGCCGGTGAACTTGAAATACATACCCTGCCCCAGGGCATCTTTACTGCCCTGGTAGAAGAACAGAGCAAAAATGGTACCGGTGAAGACGGCCGCAGCCATGTGCAATCGACCATTGGCCTTGATACTTTTATCGACCCAAGAGTAGGCCCGGGCACAGCCATCACCCCTGGTGAGTCAAAGTACTCGCAGTATGCCGATGGCAAACTTAACTTCAGCCTGCCCCGCATAGACGTGGCGCTGCTGAGCGTGCCCTATGTTGACCGTGATGGCAATGTGTAACTTTAAAGGCGCCTCTTGTATTACAGAGTGCGTTGAGGCAGCCCTGGCTGCAAAGCAAAATGGCGGCAAGGTCTTTGTTACCTGCGGTGAGATTATCGAAAAAGACGAAGAAAACATCGCCATCAGGGCCGATTTTATTGATGGGCTGGTTTTTAATGAGCGCCATGAGCAGATTGCCGGTGTTCTAATGAAGAACTTCTGGCCCATGTTTAACGATAAACTTTCAACTGAGGCAGACATCGAACGCGGCTTGCAGGCCGTGAAGCTGGTGAATACCATCATGGGTATTACGCCCCAGCGGCGCCCCATTGACAATGGTCTGGCCAGGCTGGCTGGCGAGCTTTTCACCCGCCATACCAAACAGGGCGCCCTGATCAATCTGGGTATCGGCCTGCCCGAAGAAGTGGGGCGCCTGCTTTATGAAAACGGCCTGCACAAAGACATCATCTTTACCACCGAAAGTGGTACCTACGGGGGCATACCCACGCCGGGTATATTTTTCGGCGGGGCCATCAACCCCCAGAAGATCGAAAGCTCATGCTGGATGTTTCGTGAATATGCCCGCAAGCTCGATATAACGGTGCTTGGCTTCTTACAGGTAGACTCACAGGGTAATGTCAATGTATCACAGCGTGGCGAGCGAGTCACCGACAGCATCGGTCCGGGTGGGTTTATCGATATCGCAGACGCGGCCTCGACCATCATCTTTATGGGATCATGGACTGTTCAGGGCAAGGTCGCAGTGCGCGATGAAAAGGTTCGAATTCAACGGGCAGGCAAACCCAAGTTTGTTGAGCAGGTGCGACAGGTGACTTTCTCTGGCAAGGCGGCCCTGGCAGCAGGCAAAACTGTCTACTACATTACCGACGTTGGCAAATTCAAGCTCACTGAAAAAGGTTTAGAGCTGCAGGCCATCTGGCCCGGCATAGACATTGAAAAAGATATTATCACTGTTGCAGAGGCCAACATCGTTCTGCCCGAAGGCCAGGTTGAAGTTCTCAGTGGCAGCTACCTCAGTGGTGAGGGTTTCAGCCTGTCATGGCCAGCCAAAACCAAACAAATAGAGACACCTGCAGAAACACAAAAAACAGAAGCAGAGAGCATGGCCTCGACGGCCTGAGGGTACCTATGTCAGACTTAACAAAAACACTTGGTATCGAACTACCCCTCATTTGCGGGGCCATGTACCCCTGCAGCAATGCCGAACTGGTGGCAGCCGCATCTGAGGCCGGCGCCATCGGCATCGTACAGCCCATTTCATTAACATTTGTGCACGGCCACGATTTTCGTGAGGGTCTACGCTATATTAAATCACTCACCAGCAAACCCTTTGGTCTCAATGTGATTGTTGAAAAATCAGCGAAGATCTATGAAGACCGGGCTAAAGAATGGGTAGATGTGGCCCTTGAAGAGGGGGTGCGCTTCTTCGTAACCTCATTAGGCAAGCCCGACTGGGTTGTCGAGCGAGCAAAAGCTTTAGGTGGCATTGTGTATCACGATGTAACAGAGGCCCGCTTCGCCGAGAAGGCCCTGGCGGCCGGGGTAGATGGCCTCATCTGCGTAAACTCACGGGCCGGCGGCCACACCGGCAAACTGGGCCTCTCACAACTTAAAGAAAAAATGAGTCAGTACAATGTGCCCCTGGTAGCCGCAGGCGGCATCGGCTCAGAAACAGAGTTTGCCGCAGCACTTGAGATGGGTTATGCCGGCTGCCAACTGGGCACCCGCTTCATTGCCACCACAGAGTGCAACGCGGCCGACGACTATAAAAAAGCCATTGTTGAAGCCAGTGAAAGAGACATTGTTCTTACCGAACGCCTCAGCGGGGTGCCGGTTTCAGTAATCAACAATGAATACGTGCAGCGTACCGGCACCGAGGTTGACCCCATCTCGAAATTCTTTCTGCAGACCCCGGCGACCAAGCACTATGCCCGCATGGCGTTGCAGGTTACTTCACTTTTCAGCCTCAAAACGGCCAACCAGAAGGGTAAGGCCTACGATAACTACTGGCAGGCAGGCAAGAGTGTGGCTACTATCGACAAAATTGAACCGGTGGCCAACATTGTGGGCCGCTTCAAAGAAGCTTATCTGAACATAAAAGAAGACGTGCTGGCTGCCAACAATGCTTAAAGAACTATTCGGAACCCTGGGTCTGAACGCCTGGAGCCTGCTAAAGATACCCATGATTGCCTTCATCGGGCCCAGCATCAAGCAGCTCGATGATGAAACCTGTGTAGTCAATGTGCCATTGAACTTTCGCACCAGAAATCATCTGGGCAGCATGTATTTTGCCGCCATTGCAGCCGGGGCTGATCTGGCGGGCGGCGCTCTGGCCATGCAGTTTATTTTTCAGAGCGGCAAGAACATCAGCCTGATCTTTAAAGACTTTCAGGCAAAGTTTCTCAAACGCCCCGAAGACGACGTGCTGTTTACCTGCACCCAGGGGGCTGAAATCAAACAACTGGTTGATGAAGCTATTCGTACCAAAGAGCGGGTAGAATTTCCCATGAAGATTACTGCGACTGTGCCATCAAAGTTCGGCGATGAACCAGTGGGCGAATTCATTCTGACATTATCATTAAAAGAGAAGTAAACAAAAAAAGAGGAGGATTTTACTATGGCAGAACCAACTACAAAATTGCCTGATATAGTCAGGTTACCTATGAGCTTCAGCATCAACATGCTGAACAACATATCTGCCTCGCCAGTTCTAGATCAGCTGGGGCTGCGAGAACCAACAGAGCAGATTCTTTATCACGGCGTGCGCCTGGGTGCTCTGGCCGGCTCTCAGTTTCAATCGAACTTCAAAAAACTGAAGCAGCTGATGCCCGAGGGGGCACTGCAGAAGGCTGAGCAGAAACCAGCAGATATTTTTGATCTTACCCCCACCGAAGAACAGCAGATGGTGCGCGACATGCTTGAAGGCTTCGCCAAAGACTACGTCGCCCCGGCTGCAGGTGCGATCGACATCAGCGGTGAAATCAACAAAGATATCATTGCCGGTTTTCAAGAAATGGGCATTACCACCCTGGGCATTCCCGTTGACCTTGACGGGGCCAATACCATGCGCTCGCCCATGTCGAATACCCTGGTAGCAGAAGATCTGGCCAGGGGCGACATGTCAGTAGCCCTTGCCTTGCTGGCTCCGCTGAGCTTTGTAAACCTGCTCACTGAGTTCGGCTCGCTGCACCAGCAGTCGAAGTATCTACCCCACTTTACCGGCGACCGTTTTGTGCCGGCCAGTGTTGCCCTGATGGAACCTGTTTTGCGTTTTGATGCCCACGAGCTCAAAACCCATGCCAACAAGGCCCACAATGGCTATGTACTGAGTGGTGAGAAATGTATGGTTCCCCTTGGTGCTAAGGCCGAAGTATTTATGGTTTTTGCCGATCTTGAGGGCGTGGGGCCGCGGGCCTTTATCGTTGAGCATCAGGCCGAAGGCGTTGAAGTCAAAGAAGAGCAGAACATGGGCCTCAAAGGCGCAGGCCTCGCTAATGTTAAGCTGAACCATGTATATCTGCCCAATGAATCACTGCTGGGCGAACTTGAAGTGCCATATGATCATAACCGTATGCTGTCGCTGGCCCAGATTGGGGCCTGTGCATTGGCTGTGGGCACCTGCCAGAGCGTGGTTGACTATGTGATCGAATATTGTAACACCCGGGTGGCCTTTGGTGAACCCATCAGCCATCGCCAGGCCGTAGCCTTCAAAATCGCCGACATGGCCATTGAGCTTGAAAGCATGCGCATGTTAACCTATCGCGCAGCCGGCCGAGCTGAGAAAGGGCTCGATTTTCAACGCGAAGCATACCTGGCCCACACTCTCTGTGCCCAGAAGTCAATGCAAATTGGCACTGATGGTGTGCAGCTTCTGGGTGGCCATGGTTATACCAGAGAACACCCGGTTGAGCGCTGGTACCGCCAGCTGCGCAGTACCGGTATCATTCAGGGCAACCCCATTGTTTAGTAAAAGAAGGAAATCAAAATGATTAATCTCGAATTACCGAAAAAGATCAAACAGATGCAGATGCTCAGCCACGAAATGGCGGCCAGCATGTTTCGCCCCATCTCAAGAAAATGGGATCGTGCCGAGCATGAGTTTCCTGTTGAGTTGAAAATGTTCACCCCATTAATGAGCGGCCTTGAAGCAGGTGGTGAGAAGATGGGGGCCACAGGCTCAACCAGGGCCAAAAGCGGCACCTCAGCTGATAGCGGGCAGCAGGCCATTCGTAATGGCAGCAACATGATGCTGTGTATGAATACCCTTGAGATGTGCTGGGGTGATGCCGGCCTGCTGTTAACCATTCCCAATCAAGGCCTGGGCAATGCAGCAATTGCGGCCGTGGCCACCCCCGAGCAGAAAGAACGTTTTGGTGACAAGTGGGCTTCGATGGCCATTACAGAGCCCAGCACAGGTTCAGATTCTGGGGCCATTCAAACCACTGCAACACTCGATGGCGATGAATGGGTTATTAATGGTGAAAAGATCTATGTAACTGCCGGTGATCGCTGCGACCTGGTCGTTGTCTGGGCCACTCTTGATAAGAGCCTGGGTCGGGCGGCCATCAAGTCTTTTGTGGTCGAGAAAGGCACCCCGGGCTGCACCGTAGACCGCCTTGAAGACAAACTGGGCATTCGAGCCTCTGATACAGCCACTATAATTTTCGATGACTGTCGCATTCCCCGAAACAATATTCTTGGTACCGAAGAAATAGATACCCAGAAGAGTTTCGCCGGGGTGATGAAGACCTTTGATAATACCCGCCCCCTGGTAGCCGCCATGGCCGTGGGTGTGGCCAAGGCTTCACTTGAGCTGACCACCGAGTTGTTCAAGCAGCAGGGTATCAAACAAGAATACCGTGGTGACATCAAAGAGAAACGACTGATTGAAGCTGAGCTGCACCGCCTTGAAGCCGAACTAGAAGCAGCCCGCCTGTTGACCTTTAAGGCAGCTTTTATGGCCGATAACGGCCAGCCCAATTCGAAAGAAGCTTCAATGGCCAAGGCCAAGGCTGGCCGGGTTGGCAACGAAGTCACTCTGCGCTGCGTAGAGCTCTGCGGCAGCCTGGGTTACAGCGAAACCCACCTGCTTGAGAAGTGGTCGCGTGATTCAAAGATTTTCGATATTTTCGAAGGCACCCAGCAGATTCAACAGCTGATTGTGGCCCGGCGCCTGCTCGAGAAAAGCTCGAAAGAATTGAAATAAGGTTTTGGGGGCCATTTTAGCCCCTGAAAACCCACCTAATATCCCCCACTCAAAAACAGACAACTCGGTCTGTTTTTTCTTGTCGCCATGGCGCAGCTTCGAACAGTGCTCAATGGCTGGAAAAATTAACGTAATCGATAACGGTGACGTGGTCACCCTTGAATTAGATTTGAACGAAAAGAATACCATCAACTCGGTATTTGTTGAAGAAATCACCCAAATTATGGATAAATACGAGAAGAGCGACACTATTCGCGTGATGATCGTCACTGCAAAAGGCGAGTTCTTCTCAAACGGCTTTGACCCCGATAGCCTGCTCGACGTCTCAGGCGAGGTGGTCGAAAAAAACGTGGGCGAAGCTTTTCGCGTGTTGCCCCGCTTCTATCGCCTGCCCTTTATCACAGTCAAGGCCATCAACGGCCATTGTATGGGTTATGGGGCGGT
>CAZHLC010000208.1:0-6911 GCA_964532545.1 uncultured Leptospiraceae bacterium
ATACCAATACCATTTATTGAACATTCTATCTGACTGGCCCCGTGATTCAGGGCAGCCACAGCATTGGCCACCGCATTGTGATGCAGATTATGACAGTGCACTGAAATCGTCACCTGCCCACCGAGCCTTTGAGAGACCTGGCCCACTAACATTGCAAAATCTTCTGGATCAGCAACCCCTCTGGTATCAGGTACCCCAACAGTGCGGGCCCCGGCCGAAACTGCAGTCTCATAGGCCTCAAGCAGAAACTCTTTTTCGCTGCTGGTGGCATCAAAGGCTGACCACTGCACATGCCCGCTGACTTTGCAGGCCAGCTTCACACTGTTTGAAATTTCTTTCAGCTTGTCGCTATTTGAAAGACTACCACTCTGTAGAATATCGCGCTCTGCCGTAGGGTAAAAAGTGTGCAGTTTGAATGGCGTTGCAATGGCCTCTGTGGCCCTGATGCTCACCTCATCAGGAAAAACAATCAGCGCGGCCTCTGCCTTGCCTGGCTCGGCCAGGGCATGGTGTAGAAATTCACCAGCAGGCAGGCTGTTCTTGACTGCCGCCAGCTCAACGGTGTGAAAATTCAGAGTTTTAATCAGATTGAAGGCATCGATCAGCTGGGTGTCACTGACCTCTCGCCCAGAAATACCGTCGCGCAGGGTGGTGTCAAATATCTGCATTATGATTTCACTTGACCGCCAGGCAAACCAGAACAGCTTCGCCCCATGAGGCAGGCTTCACTAAATGTACACGAATGGTTCAAACTTGGCGATTATCTGCGTTTTGTAGATAAAAAAGTTTTTTTTATATCTCAAGGTGAGCCTGACAGCGAAACCGTGGTTTTTCTTCATGGTTACCCCACTTCATCATATGACTTTGTTTACCTCTGGCCCGGGTTTACTCATTACCGCCGGGTCACCCTTGACTTTCTTGGCTTTGGTTATTCTGATAAGCCTTCGTACCATAACTATTCAATTGCAGAGCAGGCCACCATTACCGAGAGCCTGCTGCGAAACCTGGGCATTAAAAAGGCAAAGGTTGTCGCCCATGACTATGCCGTCTCTGTAGCACAAGAGTTGGTGGCAAGACAGAACGAAAAAAAACTCACTTTCAAACTTGAAAGCCTGGTTTTGTTAAACGGGGGAATTATTCCCGGGGCGCATAAACCGAGGCTTATACAGACACTGCTTGATGGCCCAGTTGGGCCTGTACTCAATGCCCTGAGCTCAAAGTTCAGCTTCAAACTCAACTTCAACGCAGTCTTCGGCAAAGATACCAAACCAACAGCAGAAGAAATCAACAGTTTCTGGTATCTAATGAATTACCCCAAAAAGAGCCGCATTGCCCACCGCATGCTGCACTATATGAAAGAGCGGGTTGAGTTTAAAGAGCGCTGGGTCGGCGCCTTGCGTGACACTAAAATTCCGTTGTTGCTGATTAACGGGGTCGATGACCCGGTTTCAGGGGGGCACCTGGCTGATGCCTATGAAAAAGAAGTTCGCCAGTCAGAAATTATTCGCCTTAGTGGTATAGGCCATTACCCCCAGGTTGAAGATTACCCTGCAGTAACAGAACATATTCTGGGTTTTAAAGCTGGTGGTTTTAAAAAAGCGAAATAGTTTAAGCTGGCTGAAAAAAACGGGCTTCGACCAGATAATCAATATCTAAAATCGTCAGCCCCTGCTCACTTTTCTCAAGCAGCAGATTGAGAATATCGCCGGCATACTCATCGGTGTCAGCATTAAACACAAAGGTGTTAAGCGTGGCAGCCACCTCATTGGGGTTGGTATCAAAAAACCTGATCGCCCCACCCTGCAACTTTTTAACTGTTTTAGTGCCGATGGTCACAACCTCGAAAACGCATTTGCCAGAGAGGGTTTCGCTTATAGCTTCATCAAGACTTAGCTGGCTCAGGTCGAGACCTTCTCTGAAATACTTACCAGGCAGCTTTTTCTGCAGCGCCAAAAGTATCTGCAGCTTGATCTCATCAGATTGTGGGTCTTCAGTAACTTCGATGGGCTGGTCAGGCTCAATGATGTAGATGCCTCTCTTTTCATCTTCATCAAAACCGGTTTTTTTCTTAGCTGCTTTTTTCTTTGGGGTGGCCATGTAACAAACTTGTGTAGTTTTCTCTGGCCTGGTGTAAAGTGCATTCATTTATCGAGTTAATACTGTCTTTTATCGAAATTTGTGGTATTGGCAGAAACTTTCAATACTTTGACCTTATGAGCTATAAGCTGCTGGTTATAGATGATCAAGAAGACTCACGCCAGTTGATTAACGCTATTTTTCTCGACTCTGACTATGAGGTGGTTCTGTGCCGCAGTGCCCGCGAGGGTTACCGCCGGCTTATTAAAGACTTTAACCACATTGCGGCGGTGCTACTCGACTGGGAGATGCCGCAAATCAGCGGCATTGAACTGCTGGCCCGCATAAAGTCACATGACCGCTATTCGCTTCTGCCAGTGATTATGCTCACCGGCCGTGACAGCCCCGAAGATATTAAAAGAGGCATTAAAGAAGGTGCTCTCTATTATGTGATTAAACCGGTAAACATTGATCACCTGAAATCTCTGGTGCAGGCTGCAACCAACCAGTTTAAAATAATTAGAAATTATCAATTCAAGGCCACCGAGCTGCAGAGCCATCTGTCAATGGTTTCTGAAGCCAGCTATTACTTTAGAACCATGGAGCAGGCTGTACATCTGGCCAGCCAGCTTTCTTATCTCTGTGCTGACCGCCAGAATGCAGCCCTGGGTCTTAACGAACTCTGTAACAACGCCATCGAACATGGTAATCTTGAAATCGATTGCGAAGAGAAAAGCGCCCTTTTACGGCAGGGTATTTATACACATGAGATTAGCACCCGCTATCACGATAACCGCTTCAGCAATCGCCGGGCCCACCTTACTTTTAAACGTGACAGAGAAAACATCACATTTACCATAACCGATGAAGGCAGAGGCTTTGATTTTCAAAAGTACCTTGGTCTCTCACCAAATCGGGCCTTTGAATTGAACGGTCGAGGCATCGCTATCGCCAAGACAATGTCATTTGATAGTATTGAATATATTGAGCCTGGTAACAGGGTAATCGCTACCTGCAGAGCAGCCCCGGCTTATTTTTAACTTGACCCCGCCAGCTTTTGGCCCGATCACGGGGCCATGGCAACTCTTGATTTACGCCGTTTTCTGCGCCGGGGGGCCCTGATTACCCTCGTAGGCTTTCTTTTGATGTTTGCTATCAGACTGGGCTATGGGTATATTGCATATCCTCCCGGCAGTGTAATCGAAGAGCTGCCCCAGACATCACAGAATCAGATCAGATATGAGAGCCGCAACTTCGCTACCAAGAAGTTGAAAAGCAGCAGCCTGCAGCAGAAATACGAAAAGATTGCAGAGATGAATGCCCAGACGGGCGCCTTTGACAAAGACGAGAAGCAGCTGCGTAACTTAATAAAAGATTATGATACGCTTATTCAATTTGAGAAACGTGAAGGTGTGAATAAAAAACGGCGCCTGTTTCTGGCCATTGGGGTACATCCCCAGAAATTTGACAGCTTCATTGAAGAATTACGCAAAATTGGCAGAGTAACCAACCTGACCATCAGCAAAACCGATAAAACCAACGAGTATACCCAGCTCAATGCACACCGTGAGGCCCTCAGCAACCAGCGCCGGGCTCTGCGCCGTTTGAAGGGCCGTGGGCCGGTTAAAGACCAGATAGAACTTGAGAACCAGATTCTACAGACAGAGCGAGAAATTCAAAAGCTCAGAGTCTCGCTGGGTGATTTTGATAAAGAAAACGAGTTCTGCACCGTGAAATACAACCTGCAAGAAAGCAACATGATCGCCCGCTCACTGACATTTTTGTACCGGGCCAAGGTGGCCTTTCAATGGTCTGTTAAATATTACGCCATCATTTTAACCATGTTCTTTTTCGGCAGCATCGGTTTATTTGCTACAGGGCTGGCTCTCGAAAAACTCAAATGGGTGCCCCGTTTTGTACAAATCGTCTATGCCTCAATAAAAGGTTTTTTTGCCAGCAAATTAAATCCCCCGCCTGAAGGTAAAACTGAAAACAGCACTGAGAAGGCAGATTCTGAGCGAAAATGGGTTCGTCTAGACGATTGAAAAAAGCTTGCCGCTCGGTTTCATCTGTCATTTCTGGCAAAATTCAGGAAATATAGATATAAAGATGATAACAAAAGAAGAAAAAGCAGCGATAATTACCAAATACGGTCAGGGCAACAAAGACACTGGCTCTACCTCAATTCAAATCGCCCTTTTGACAGAACGAATCAACAAATTAAAAGAGCATTTTCAGAGTCACAAAAAAGACCACCATTCACGACTTGGTCTGCTGAAAATGGTTGGCAAAAGACGACGCCAATTAGAGTATTTAAAAAGAACCGATTACAACAAATACAAAGAGATTATCGCAAGTCTAGGTATACGCAAGTAACAAAGTTCTGCTGAGCAATAGATGCCAGAATTAACTTTTCTACTTTCGGCCTGATACCAAGATTTTACCTCTTTTCTGATAATTCGAACATCTATCGCTCGACGAACGAAACTGATCAAGGGTGCCTCGCACCTTTAAGGAGACTACAATATGTTCGTAAAAGAATCACTTAACATAAACGGGCAAGAATATAGCCTTGAAACAGGTAAATGGGCCAAACAAGCCGGTGGTACCGTTATACTGCGCTGGGGCAAAATTGTTCTAATGGCCAATGCTACGGCCGCCCATGAAGCCCGCGAAGGGCAAGATTTCTTTCCTCTTACTATTGATTACAGAGAAAAGTTCTACGCCGCAGGTCAGATACCCGGTGGCTTTATTAAACGTGAGGGGCGGCCCTCAGATAAAGAAACCCTGGTTGCCAGGGTTACCGACCGCCCTATTCGCCCGCTGTTCTCAAAAGAATACAAAAACGAATTGCAGATTTTTATGACTCTGCTTTCAACTGATGGTAAACAGCCAGCCGATGCCCATTCAATTACAGCTGCAAGTGCTGCTCTGATGATTTCAGATATTCCCTTTCAGGGGCCAGCCGCTGGGGTAAGGGTGGCCCGCATCAATGGCGAGTTCAGCCTGTTTGGCTCTAACGAAGAGCTGGCCGAAGCAGACATCAACCTGTCACTGGCCGGCACCAAAGATGCCGTCACCATGATTGAGGGCCATGCCAAAGAAGCTTCAGAAGAAGATATGCTGGCCGCGGTCAAGTTTGGTCACGAAGAAATTAAAAAACTATGCGACCTGCAGATTAAAATGGCCGAACAAATCGCCCCTGAGAAGCAGGTGGTTGAAGAAAAAGAGGTCAACGAAGCCCTGAAAAAGCAGGTCAACGACTGGTTTTTTGACCAGCTCAAAGAAGCAAGCAATACCAAAAACAAAGCTGAGCGCTCAGACAAAATTCACGAGGTTCGTGAGGCCCTGGCAGAAAAACTGGCGGCAGAGAATTCTGACCTTGAAGAAGATGACTTCAACAAGCTGAAAAACGAAGCCAATGGGTTTTTCTACGACATGGAAATTGACATTGTACGCGACCAGATTTTTAAAGACGGCGTTAGAGCCGATGGTCGCAAACTTGACGAGGTGCGGGCCATTGACATTGAAGTTGGTGTTCTGCCCGGTGTTCATGGCTCGGCCATTTTTACCCGCGGTGAAACCCAGTCTCTCGGTGTAACCACCCTTGGCACCGAATCAGATGCCCAGGGCGTCGATGACGTCGAAGGTAACCGCAACAAAAGATTCTATCTGCACTACAACTTTCTGCCCTTCTGTGTTGGCGAAGTGCGCCGCTACGGTGGTGCTGGCCGGCGCGAAATCGGTCATGGCCGCCTGGCAGAATCGGCTTTGGCACCGGTTGTACCCGACTCTGAAGATTTTCCCTATGTAATTCGCTGTGTCTCTGAGATTCTTGAATCAAATGGCTCATCATCAATGGCCTCTGTCTGTTCAGGCTCATTATCGATGATGTCAGCCGGTGTACCCATCAAGGGGGCTGTAGCAGGTATTGCCATGGGTCTGATCACCGAGGGTGATGATTACGCCATTCTGAGCGACATCGCAGGCCTTGAAGATCATTTCGGCGATATGGATTTCAAACTCGCTGGTACCGAAAAAGGTATTACTGCCTTTCAGCTAGACCTGAAAATTCAGGGTATCAGCTACGAAATTATGGAAAAAGCCATGGCCCAGGCCAAGGCAGGCCGTATGCATATTCTCTCAAAAATGAATGAAGTGCTGGCCAAGCCCGGCGAGCTGCCTGATAATGCGCCCCGTATTACCACTCTCAAGATTGATAAAGACCGCATTGGCGAACTCATTGGCCCTGGTGGCAAAAACATCAAACGTATCATTGAGCTTACCGGTGTAGGCATCAACGTTGATGATGAGGGAGTGGTCTCAATCTCAAGCAATGAGCAAGAAGCCGCCGCAGCTGCGGTTAAGATGATCGAAGATCAGTTTGCCGAACTTGAAATGCACCGCACCTACCCCGGCAAAGTCAAGAAAATCACTGACTTTGGCGCCTTTGTTGAGGTTCTGCCTGGCAAAGAAGGTCTGGTGCACATCTCAAAAATCTCAAAAGACAGGGTGAAATCAGTCTCTGATGTACTGTCTGAGGGCGACGAGGTGCATGTAAAGGTCATTGCCATTGACCGCCAGGGGCGTGTCAGCCTCTCAATGAAAGACGCCGAGGTAGAATAATACAGTTTTGTGATGCAGCAGGTCAGCTATCAGCTTGATAACGGCCTGACGGTCGTACTCGAAAATATTCCCCATCGCAGCTCAGCCACTGTTGGCATATGGCTGCCGATGGGGTCGCGCCTTGAAAGCGAAAATGAAATGGGATACTCTCATTTCACCGAACACATGCTTTTCAAGGGCACCCAGCGCCGCTCTTACAAAGATATCTC
>CAZHLC010000209.1:0-6886 GCA_964532545.1 uncultured Leptospiraceae bacterium
AAGCTCTGTTTGCAGTAAATGATAGCTGGCAGCAGAACAAGCAGCAGAATGTGGTTGAGTTGAAACATCTGCTGCTGGGCGCACTTGAACCCTTTGAGCTTGAATATGCAGGCCTCTATGATGACACCAGTCTGGTAGAGCTGCCCGAATATGAGCCGGCCGAGCACGCCCTGGTGGCTCTGGCCGCCTGGGTCGAAGATGTGCGCCTGATTGACAACGTGCTGCTGGGCCAGTCAAATGGCCCCAATGCCTGAATCGTATTTTTTTATACTGCCCCCCATATTTATCGCCATTGTTTTCAGCATACTGGGTTATATTCTGTGGCGCAGCTATCGTAAACTGCCAGCTGAAGAGGGTCTAACACCGCTTTTCAGTGTGCGCACCGCAGGGCGCATAAACGGGCTTTCGTATACTTTCCCTTTTGTGCGCTTTGCCATCTATGATGACTTTATTGTGATAGCCTGTGCCTCGGTTATTCGTATAGAGAGAAAGAGCCTTACGGGCCTGAAGCCCGGCCGCTGGCTTCGAAAAAATATGCTGAAGATAATTTATACAGAACGTTATGAGCGTTCAGTAGAGATTTACATCGACAATCAAAAGAAGGTCATCGAAATTCTAGGTGCCGATCTGCTGCGAGAGAACTGAAATGCCTGAACAAAAAAAAGCCCCTGAAGAGAACGACCATAAATCGCAGGGCTATGAAGAACAAAAATATGAGGCCCAGCAGTATGAAGCGCAGAAATACCAGGCACAAGATTATGAGGCGCAAAAGTACAGCGAACAAGAGTATGAAGAGCAGCTCTATGAAAAACAACAGTATACCGAGCAGCACTATGACGAGCAGAAGTACGATTCACAGAAATATCAGAGCCAGCGGTATGGTGAGCAACACTACGATGAACAACGCTACGAAGAGCAGCATTACGACGATCAACACTATGAGCCACAGCAGTATAAACCGCAAGAGCCCATCGTAGAAGATGAAAAAGAAAACGAACAGCCTAAGAAATAAAGTCTGCTAACCGTCTGTCACTGATATCGATTTCATACGTATCTTGAACAATTGAGCGGGCGCCAAAACCCTCTTTCTGCTCGCTTATACCCAGAACGAGTTGTCGACCGCCCTCACGGGTACTTGTGCCGAAATCAAACCAGGGTTTATTTACAAAGGTCTGGGTAAGCAATTGAGAAAATAATAAATCAAGTGCACCCTTTTCACGCCCCGCTTCAGTTGAAGCGATATATTGGCTGCGGGCCACCCGATTGGTTTCAAAGATCAGCACCCCGGCTAACAACTCATTTTTTTCGAAGGCCCCGTATATGCTGATGTTATTTGCAAACTTGCTGATAAGCTCTGTCATCTCTTTCAGGCTGTGTACCGGGCTGGCCTCATGTCTCGCCAGGTTCTGCTCAAGCATGGGCCAGAAATCAGAAACAGCGGTTTTCTTTATCTGAATACCCAGGCCGCTGGCTTTTTTTGCCCCGCGTTCGCGGCGCTTCTGCATCTTCAAATTCGAGGCAGGCCTCACCATGGCATTATTATGGCGGCCAACCAGCCGGGCCTGCAGCAGAAACAGTACATAAAGGTCTTCATCGGCAGCCATGGCCACGTATGGCCTGGGTATGAGTTTGATCGTCACCTTTGCTATTTCGTTCTGCTCGCAATAGTCGAGCAGTGCGTCGAAAACAGTTAAATAGGTTGTGAGGCTGCAGGCAGCTTTGACCAGCAGGCCCCCATAGGTCAGCCCCTGGTGACTGAACAGACTATTCTGATTCTGATTAGCTGGTAATAAAGCCGTAAGCTCATCTTTAACAAAGAACAGCAGCGAGTGGTCGACAAATGGCTGGTGATGGTACTCAATAAAAGTCCGCTGGTGCATAAAGGTAGCATTCTTGCAATCACTGGCGAAACTGTTCCATAAAGTGGCTGCCTCAGGGGTATATCTTTTTACTCTGATCATAACCCCTCAGCCACTGCATAACCAAAACCGCCCTGACCATGACCATTGCCGTTATAGAACATATAGAAGCGGTCTTTGTATGGTAGAACACTGGCGTAGCAGATCATTTCAGAATCCCAACCCTGTTCAGAGGCTGCAATGCTAGCTTGCCCGTCTTGCCTCTGCCAGCTCAGGCCATCGACCGATTGGGCCATGCCAATATAATACGGCCTGCTTTCTGAACGAACCGAATACCACATGTAATAGTTGTTTTTCTGCCTGAGCACCCATGGCCTGGCCAGGCCAAACTCACCTTCTTGTAGAGGTAACATCTCTTTAGCTGACTTGTGCCAGCTTAGACCATCTTTTGACACAGCGTGCCGCACCGAATAACGGGGATAGGCCCGCTCTTTGACCTGCAGCCACTGGCTGCTACTGTTGTAATAGAGATGCCAGCTTTCAGCAGTCTTCAGCACCATGGGGGCAGAGGCCAGAAACAGGTCATGGCCACCTCTCTCAATCAAAGGTGTCGCCTGCTTGCGTTGCATTGGCCCATCTAACTCACCGATGGCCAGCCCGCTGAAATACACATAGGGTAGTTTTTCAAGACGCTGCACCCCGGTATAGTACATGAGAACCCTATTGTTTTCTAACAGGGCACACGATGAGCAGACCCCGCAATCATCAAAACAACCTGGCAAACCGGGCTCGAGCACCGGCTCTTGACTGAGCTGTTTGATTTTCTGGGGGTCTTCAGCTTCAACCTCAATGTAGCCTATGCGGCCATCGTGGTTTTCTTGCGTCATCGAATAAAAATAAATGCGAATAGTGTTGTCATCAAGCAATAGAGGTGTGGGCAGAGTGGCGTAGCGCTGGCACCACCAGCTCTGACCGGCCGCAGCAAATATCTGGCCCTGCTTCTGCCAATTCATTCTTGTGGAACTTTTGAAAACTTGCGGGCACTGAGTTTCGAAACACCATCGCGGGTCACCACACTGTCGGCTTTTACATTTTTATTTACCAAAGCCCCGGCCCCCACAAGGCAGTCATCACCAACCGTAAGCCCATTGGTAATGGTGGCATTCACGCCCAGAAAACAATTCTGACCAATGGTCACCCCACCCGATACCACCACATGTGATGAAATGAAACAGTTATTCTTTATGGTTGAGTGATGGCCGATGTGGTTGCCACTCCATAAAATTACATTGTCTTTAATTGTTACGAAGGGCTGCACAGTGTTATCTTCAAAAATAAAACAGTGCTCACCCAGTTTCACATTAGACCAGACAAAGGCCCGGCTGCTGATATATGAGGCCAGACGATAACCCGCTTCTTTAGCCTGTGTCACCACCCTGGTTCGCAGGCGGTTCAGTTTAGTGTAAACACTGGCGGCAAAGAAGTAATGCTTTTCGGGAGAATAGAGACTAACGATGTCTTCGAAGGCCACCAGAGGCAGCCCCATCAGAGTATCGGCCTTGAGATAATCGCGGTCAACGCAGAAGGCCACCACCTCAAATTCAGAATCGTGGCTGAAATATTCAAAGGCAATCTCTGCAAACTCAGTATTACCAAAAATAACCAGCTTTTTACTCATGGTCTAATTATCAGCAGATCTTCGCGCCGGTTCGCCATGGGCAGTGCAGCCCCCTGGGGAACAATATAGGCGTGATAACCCTGTTTTCTACAGGTTTTGATTATATCAAGTAATGTTTGGTCATTGATCTCACCCTGCTCATGGGCCAGCACCGGTGGCTCACTGCTGCCGGTGTTTTTGGCATGAAATTTGAGGCCTGCCTCACTTGAAAAAAACCGGTTTCTCATCGATACATTTGGTATATCACCAATTAACAGTTGGCCCCCCGGGGCCAGCAGAGCCAGCAAGGCTTCAATAAAGGGCTGCTGCTGGCCTTCTTGAAAAACATAGTGAAATACACTGTAGACTAGAATTACATCTGCCTGGCCCACTTCGTCTTTCAGGGCAGCCAAGCTCTCAGAGGGGAACTTTCCCGCGATTTTCTTCTGATAAGGCTTGTCAGCCACGTTAGCCAGCATTTCAGATGAGTCGTTGAGAACCAATTGATGCTTCTGTTCAGCGGCCAAATCTGAGAGCGCCTCAAGCAATTCTCCGCAGCCACAGCCAATATCGATAACCATGCGCTTTTCTTCTTTGAGAGCCGGTATCTTTGTTTTCAGGTCAGCTAAAATGGCAGCCGACTGCCCCGTACGCAGAGAATCATAGAAACCTATTTTTTCTGCTTTCGAAAGCGACTGATCTCTGGCCAGATCTTTAAAGAGCTCGTAAGTAAGGTTTTCGAGTTTTTCTTTTTTGTTCATCTATGATGAAGAATGTCTGCGCATCATAAAACCTGAGCCTATAATCAGTGCAAGTGAAACCAGGGTAATAATGAGGCCTGAAGTAAAAGAGGGTAAGCCATAAGTAAATGTTATGCTGTGTTTACCCGGGGGAACCTTGACTGCCATAAAGGCATGATTTACCCGGTAAATTTGCTGTTCTTTCTCGTTCAAGCGTGCCTGCCAATTGGCGGCAAAGGCCTCACTTAATACCAGCATGGCATTGGCATCGGTTTCAGCGGTAATTTCAATCTGCCCAGGCCTATAACTCTGAACAGCAACCTGGCCCTGCCCCGGCTGCATGCTTGCTGGCTGCAACGCCAGAGTCGAAGCAGCAAAGCTGAACGGGCTCTGGCGAAGGGTCTGCAGGGCCTGCTCGTCACTGCTTTGTGTCACACTGTAAGACAAATAGGCCCTGGGCATGGTTGTCTTCAGACGGTAAACAAACAGGCGACCGCTGTAAATCTGCTCAAGCTCTGCGCCCCAATCGGGCCCCAGGGCCCTGCCAGAGATAATATATTTTACGTTGAGATTTTTGGCAAGCAGCAACAGACGTTCATTCTGGTCTTCTGAACTGATGACCATATTACCGGTGAAATTGCCCACCTTGCCCAGTGACGCAAAATAAAACTGATTAAACCAGATATTCACATTGTAGTAGCCGTTGATATTCTGCAGGCCATCTTTAATGTGCTTTGAGATATTCAGCTCTCGATTATGATTTATGGTTAAGATGCGAAAGGGCTGGCTGTTCTTATCGTTTTTAATGGCCTGCACCGCCCCGCGCTCAAGTGACAGCTGTTTCTCAGGGTAGGCGATAAAATATTTATATGAAAAGCTGCCCATCTCTGCTGCAACCAATACCAGTAAGGCCCCTGCCAAAAATACCTTTTTGCCTGGTGAGTTAAAAAAGATCAACAGGGCTGTGAGGGCCAGAGCAAACATAAGAGAAACAAAGAAGCTGTTCAGCTGCAGGGGTTTATGACTATGAGCTGCACCGAGGCCGACCAGAGCCAGAATCACTAATATGCCCAGAGCATAGAGATGGGTTTTGCGCCCGGCACTGAGCATATACCCGGCCCCCAGGGCCGAGAGCATCAGCATACAAAACATAAGCAGGTAAAAAAACCTGCCGGGCACGCGAAAAGACTTAAACCCCGGCAACACCGTATAAAAAATCCTGTAAATGAATGTATTGTTTCCCAGGGCCAGAAGTAGACTCAAGACACACAGGCCCAGAAGCATATAATGAATAAGCTTCTTCTCTGGCTTTAGCATGGTATAAATGGCAGTTAACAGCGGAACTGTTCCGAAAAAGGCAGTACGACTCCACCAGTAGACGTCTTCACCGCCGAGACCCTTTGTGTTGGGCGCATAGCCCATGGCTTCAGGGCTGAACAAAGTGAGCAGCGACTTAAAGGGGGCCGAAAAACTGGTGGCATAGTCATAGGCGGCAGTGAGGCCCCGGGCCGAATCGCCACCCGCATAGGCGATCACCGGTATGGCCTGAACCGCAAAGGCCCCGATACCCACGACCGTTGAGCCCACAAAAAACAGCAGAAAACGCAGACGCTTCTCTGAATTAATTAAAAGAATCAGTGCATAGGCTGAAGCAAATAACAGCTCAAAATACCATAGCTGGGGGTGCCCGGCCAGGCCCATCAGAGCCACGGCCCCGGCATAGAACGGCCAGGCTTTCAGCTCATCAGCAGCTTTGTCTAAAAAAAGAATGATCAGCGGTAGCCAGATGGCAGTAGCAAGAAGTGACAGGTGCCCGGCATAGATGCGCATGACACTGAATGCCGACAGCATAAAGGCCAGCCCCAGGGCTGCACTGGTGAGGGTTCGCACCAGCTCAACATCTTTAACCCGCCCACTGAATTCATTGTAGCCGTATTTGCTGAACAGATGGTGGGCCAGTAGAAACATAAAATGGCTGCCCAGAATAAAATGCAGCAGAATAGCCAGATTGGCAGCCCACCTCACTGAAAAAATCAGACTCAACCAGGTAGCCGGGTAGAAAGGCATGGCGGCCGCTTCTTCTAAGATCACCTCACCCCCGTGTACATAGGGGTTCATCAGGGGAAGTTGTCCGCTGCTTAAAGCGTCTTGTATTATGCCCATGGTGTAATACACCCCGAGAATAAAGTCTGAACCAAAGAAAACTGAGGGCTCAGCTGCAAATAATACCTTACTGAAATAGATCAGGTAGAATAAAACATAGGCCCCGAAGACAATGGTTGGGTAATTGGTGGTGTTTTTTGCAGCAGCTTTGTTTTTACGTTTTTTACCCACTACCAGATACCTTCACCTTCAGCCTCAAAAACAATATTAAATAAGGCAATCACGGCAGTGAAAAAAGAAATTCAGGGCCCGGGTAACGGGCCCTGATCACTGGGTGCTATCAGCGAAAAAGTTCGTACCACAGACTCACAAACGGAATGTATGTGATGATAATCTGGGTAATCAATAGCGCAATGAGAAATGGTATAACCGATTTGTAAATCTCGACCAGAGGTTTTTTGAACCTGAATGAAGAGATAAACAGGTTGATACCAACAGGGGGTGTCAGGTAACCAATCTCGAGGTTG
>CAZHLC010000210.1:0-6874 GCA_964532545.1 uncultured Leptospiraceae bacterium
TAACCTTAACACTGCCATCTTTTAAAACTCTGATAATGTAATTACTGCTGCTGTTCAGCTGGGTAACCCTCTCTTTCTGACGCAGAGTTTCAATTGGTTTGAAACTTTCTTTTTTAAGAAAGACTCTGATCTGGGGTGAGCGCTTTGTTTTTGCAGCAAACGAAAAAGCCACCTGGCCATTTTTGACTTTCAGCTTCTGCTCTTGCTTCTGAGTAAATAAAGTAGCTCTTTGAATCAGATCTTTTTTACCAGATGCGTTTTTGAAGCTGAACTTCAGAGGCGCCCCGGGTTTAATTCGATCACCGTGGGCCCCCAGCAGCATGGCTATGCGAATATGTTTGTCATAGAACTCTGGCAGCCGATGAAGACGATACTCGAGAGTTACGGGTTTCTGCAGGGTCTGGGCATCAGTTTTAACGGTGTAGCTGTAATCTGAATGGCTGTAGCTCAGTTCTTTGCCATTAAACTTTACATACTCGACATAGAGCTCACGATCTTTGCGCCCAGAATAACGGGGAATGCTTAAATTCAAAAAATACTTTTTCAGCAGGGGTTTCAGCTTCAGCTTTTCACTGACCGTAACCACCCCACCAGGGTCGAGCGTCATGGTGATCTCAGCAGAGGTAATCTCGTATTTGCGGGTGGCATAAACCCTGCTTGAAGAGCTGCTAGAGCTTGAGGTGCTTGAGCTGGTTGACCGACTTGATGAGCTTGAACTGCCTGATGTAGTGGTCGATGGTTTAAACCAGGGTTTACTTGAACCACCGCTCGAGGGCCGATAGGTCGAACCAGAAGAGCTTGAACTACTGCCGGTTGAGGGTCTATAACGCTGCCCCCCACCTACCCGGGCCTGAACCGACCACTGGCTCAGTAGAAAGACCAGCAGACCGGCTGCGGCTGGTCTGCTCAGGCTTTTTTTACCTGACCAGAAATCAGGGCCAGATGTATCCACGAACTGAATAAGTTATGACAAAGATGCCAATAATAAAAACAACCGAAAGGGCGATGAGGGCATAACGATCAACCTTGTCAATGTAGCTTTGCAGCGCATCGACCTTGTCATTGGCAGCGTCTTTTTCAGGGCCGTCACTCATATCTTCAATATCACCTTCGAGATCTTCCATCTCATCAAGCTTATTGGTGGTATAGATGACCACTAACAGAATCGCAAAGATGATTATATATGAATAATTAAATATATGATCAATCAGCAGCATAATGCCCACATTGGGCAGGTTACCAGTAAATGACAGCTGTAAAAACACCTCGGTTAACAGCGCACCAATGGCGGTACTGACCCTGGCATCGACATAGGCCACATCAAGTAGAAAGACCAGCAGGCAGCACAGCAGGGTGATCAGCACTGGCGGAACCACCTTGAACATGAAGAAACTGCCAGGGCGTTGAATTTTGATACCAAAGCGATAGCGCGAGAACTCTTTGGTTTTCGCTGTGCCCTCGCCAAAATCTGATTTCATGGTATACGGTTTCTCTTTATTATACACTTCATCAATGCGCCAGCCAGGTATGGCCAGGTCGGGGTTTACCCCGCTATTCTCGGTATCGGGCTCATAAATTAACTTATCACGGGTCAACTCACCATCGCGCAATTCGAAGGTAACTTTCTGCCAATCAAGGGGAAAAGTACCCAGCCAGAATTTGTGATAGAAACGGCCCTCTACCCGAAAGCGCTGGTAGTTGTAACCATCGGCCGTCTTTTTCGGAGTTTTGTAGACGGGGGTTTTAGTCAGACCCCATTCATCGATGAGGTTCATAAAAATCGCACTTTTCGTTGGGTCGACACTACCCTTCCATTTAAACCAGACAAGAAACTGCAGGTAGTACGTATTAGAAGAAAGGTCAATGCTCTCAACGTTGGTCAGGTAGGCACCAACCTTTACTTTCTGGGGGGCCGCTTGCACTGAGACTAAAAGGCCCAGAAGAAGAAAAGTCAAGAGGGTAAGTTTCAGCGATTTCATTTGGCCTTGGTGTTGGCTTTATCTAAATCGGCAAGCACAATTGTTTAAGACGATTGACAGTTACTATGGCAATAATACCACATTGCCTGTGGCCGACGTTGCAGAACAAATTTCAAAGCTCAGCTCAGCAGATGACCTGGTAGCAATGCAGGAGGCCCATGAGCTGGCAAAGATCGCCAGCATTGAGGCCCTGATCGCTCTTGAGCTGACCCCGGCCCGTGACAATTATCATGACCCATTGGGCAGTGTCAGCGAAGCTTTCGCAGCCAGTGCCAAAATCATTCGTAAAAAACTTAATAAAAAACAGCTCTTAGATGATTACACACGCCTGTCTGATCATTTACTGCACGAACATAAAAGTGTAGCCCATCGCTGCCGCGAAGCGCTGGCCAATGCCGGTTTAGCCGTAGTACCAATTTTAGAAGATCGCATTTCAGGGGGCAACGAACATTTACGAACCATCTTGGTTGACCTGCTGGGCACCATTGGCCAGCGCAACAATACTCACCAGCGCGTGGTTCAAACACTTCTGAATGCCCTGCAAGACCCGGCTGCCCCGGTAAGAACTGCCGCACTGCTTGGTTTACGTTATCATACAGACCCGCGGGTCGCACCGGCTGTTATTGCGTCAGTTGATGATAAAAACCCCAGGGTTCAGCTACAGGCACTGCTCTGCCTCGATTTTAATAAGATCACCACCGCGGTTGAATACCTGGCATCGATCAGAAATGAGATGGCTGAAGAAAACAAAGATACCTGGCACAAGGTTTACAGTATCCTGTTAGAAAGAGTTGACAATATTTAAAAAAACACTTACTTTCTCGCCATGGCGATTGAAAGAGCAACCATCGGGGGCGGCTGCTTCTGGTGCCTAGAAGCCGTATTTCAACGGCTGCGTGGTGTTAATTCGGTAGTTTCAGGTTATGGTGGCGGCAAAAGCGATAGCCCCACCTATGAAGAAGTTTGTTCTGGCCTTACAGGCCATGCCGAGGTTGTGCAGATTGAATTTGACAATGAAATTACCAGTTTTCATGAAATTCTCGAAGTCTTTTTTACGATTCATGACCCCACAACCCCCAACCGCCAGGGTAACGATGTGGGGCCACAATACCGTTCAATTATTTTATACCATAATGATGAGCAGAAAAGCACGGCCGCCCAGGTGATCACCGAGGTCGCCGCAAAGCTATACGACGACCCAGTGGTCACAGAAGTTGAACCCCTGATCAAGTTTTACTCTGCTGAAAAACTACATCAGAATTACTTTAACGACAACTCGATGCAGCCCTACTGTATGTTTGTAGTGGCACCCAAGGTTCAGAAGTTTAAAAAGAAATTCAAAGACAAACTGGTGTCGGCTTAAATTCTTATTTAAGCCCTGTCTCACTCTTTGATGCATGCCGGGTATGTCTTATTACCAGATTCGAATTCACGGCCTCTTTGAGAGTGCCCACTACCTCTACGATTACTACCCAGATGGCAGCGATGAAGAATTGCACGGCCACACGTGGGAGGCTGAGGTCTTTATAAACAGCAGCCAGCTGAAAAACGGCATCAGCGTTGACTTTTTAGATGTGAGAAAAGTCTTTGATGAGCTGATGCTTGAACTCGATCACGTGTGCCTCAATGAAGTTAAACCCTTTGACAAAGAAAACCCTACAGCTGAGAATCTGGCAGCCTTTATCTATGAACGTATTAAAGACGCCATACCTGCCCCGGCTCTGGCCCATGAAGTCAGAGTGTGGGAAGGGCCCAAGAACCATGCATCGTATTTTCCAGGGGGCAAAGCATGAGTAAAACTGCACTGGTTACCGGTGGTGGCATTCGCCTCGGGCGGGCCATTGCCCTGCACCTTGCTGAACAGGGCTTTGACATCGCCCTGCACTATAACAGCTCTAAAGAGCCTGCCCAGAAAACCTCAGAAGAAATTGAAAAGCTTGGTCGCAAGTGTGGCCTTTTTCAGCTAGACTTTTCACAGAATCAAGACTATCACCAGTTTATTACGACCATTGAAGAGCAGATGTCACCCCTGACCCTGGTGGTGAACAGCGCGTCGCTTTATAGCCAGACCACCATTGCTGAAACGGCGACCCAGGTTTTTGATTCAACCTTCAGCACCAACTTCAAAGCCCCCTTTTTTATTACCCAGGCCTTTGCTGCCGTCTGCAAAAAAGGTGAGATCATCAACATTGTTGATAACAAAACAGGTTTTAACCAGTTTGTGTATTCGATCTACCTGCTGTCAAAAAAAGCACTCGAAGAATTTACCCGCATGTCTGCCCTTGAATATGCACCAGAGGTACGTATCAACGGCATTTCACCCGGTGTGGTGCTGCCCGCCAGCGTACGCAGCAAAAAATACATCGACTGGCGCATTCAGGGTATACCCGTGGGTATTCAGGGTAATGTGGCAAACATTCTGCAGGCTGTTGATTATCTGCTGAAAAACAATTTTGTTACCGGCCAGACCCTGGTAGTTGATGGGGGTGAATCACTGACCAGCACCGGCCGCAATGCCGCCGAATACCATGAAAGTGACCAATAAAACCATCATCGGCGTCGGGTCTAATATCCAACCTGAAAAAAATATAAAGGCGGCCGAAAAGATTCTCGCAGATGAGCACCAGCTGCTGGGTACAGCCCGGGTGATTCAAACCAGCCCTGAAGGTTTTGTCGATCAAGATGATTTTCTCAATACAGCCTTTTACATCGAAACCGCCCTCGCAAAAGACAGTTTTAATTTATATCTAAAAGAAGTAGAGAAGAGATTAAAGCGGGTTAAGGGCCCCATCAAGGCCGGCCCCCGCACCATTGATCTTGATATTGTAGTCTGGAATAACCAGGTTGTTGATGATGATTTCTATAATAAAGAATATGTGCGCCAACCCGTATCAGAGTTGATTACATCTTTCAATTTGAAACTGCAAGAATCTACTTGAAGCCGCTGCGAATAGCACCCCAGGGCGCAAGATCACCTTTTTTCAACTTCCATAGCTGCATGAGCCCGGTTCTCAGCTGAAACGATACCAGCAGATTACGCTGAGGCCAGAAGTGTACCTGCCCTAAGCCATATTCGCGGTATGAATGGCTTATCATTTTCTGCTTTTTTGCAGAAAGATCAAGAAAATGCAGGGCCCGACCCGATTGAAAAATCAACTGCTCATTAGGGTGATCATGATAGATCATACCAATACGGCGGGGCATGGTAACCAGCTCTCGGGTATGGGCGGTTTTCACGTTAACCTGAGAAAGCTGGTAGTCTGTTTCTCTTTTAACGGCCGCAAAGAAATGCTGGCCCTCATTGTGAAAGGCAACCGCAGTGCTTTTTATCAGAGCGTAGTCGCGGCCCGGCCGCTTCAAATCAGGAAAGGGCCACAAACGAACCTTATCAGCGGCAGCCGACAGTAACCACTTTTTATCAGGTGATAATATCAATTGACGAATATCTTTTTCATGGCCAATCAGTTTCTCTTCGAGCTGGCCGTCTTTATAGGTACGCACCTGAATCATGTTGCCCATGCTCAGATAAAACAGATTTCGACCATGCAGCACGTTAACCGGGGCCCATGTATCCCGTTCAATGGTTCGAATATGTGAGCCTCTGGCAAGGTTGAAAAGCTGCAGATGCATACTGTAACCACCTGCGATAAGATAATTTCCGCTTTTATCAATGGCAAGCGAATCAATTGAACCCACGGGCCGTTTGAATTTTTTTATTACCCGGCCATTCTGCAGACTGCAGATTATAAAATCACCATTTTCGGTAGCAAAGGTAATGGTCTCACGCTGGTCGTGAATAATTTTTGCTGCAGGGTATGGATTTGCACAGGGGGCCCCATAGAGCGCAGCGCTTCCCCAAAGCAGTGCCAGCAGGGTAATGCTTGCCATTCTCATTCTTTAAATATCGGCATGCGCCGGCTCTATGCCCAAGTAATGAGGTTTGTTTTTTTGCCCCGCTTCATGGTAATTTTGTTGGCATTTTTCGGCGCTAAACTTTCACTTTTTATTGAAAGTTTTGAAATAAGTGAATATGATATAGCGATGAAGGTACAAGCTGAAGATAGAGTTAGAGAGCGCCTGCTTGAAACATGGGCCGCGCTTGCCCCAAATTGGGGTATCAACAAAACCATGGCCCAGATTCATGCCCTGCTTTTGCTTGAAAAAGACCCCATGAGCACTGAAGAAATTATGCAGGGGCTTGAAATTTCCCGGGGCAATGCCAACATGAACCTGCGCTCGCTGCTTGACTGGTCGCTGGCTTACAAAGTTCATATTAAAGGTGATCGCAAAGATTATTTCATCGCTGAAAAAGACATGTGGCAGATCACCAAGAACATCATGGTTATGCGTAAGAAAAAAGAGCTCGAACCGTTGCAGAAGCTGATCACCGACCTTGAGCAAGAAGATCTTGAGAAGCAACCAGAACATGTAGCCCTGCTGGTAACCGACCTTGAAAAGATGATCAACAAATCTGACAGTTTGCTGCACAAGGCCATCAATGCAGATAAGAACTGGTTCATGCGTGCCTTTGCCAAGTTAATCTGATTCTTTTTCGGGGGGGGATATTTAGAGTCATGACTATAACAACGTCTAGTTTAAAGAAATCGGCGCAGCGTAACAGCGATGAGCTGGTTGATTATTACTCTGAGGCCGGCGCCGACTATGGTGCCTGGTCGAAAAAACTCAACATGCATTTTGGTTATTATCGCTGGCCACTGAATATTTTTTCGCGTGAACGTATGCTTGATGAGATGAATCAAGCGGTGTTGCAGCGCCTGCAGCTGCAGCCTCAATTTAACAGACTGCTAGATGCCGGCTGTGGTGTGGGCGCCAGCGCCCGTTACATGGCTGACCGCCTTGGGCTGGCCCATATTACCGGCATTACCATCGTACCC
>CAZHLC010000211.1:0-6869 GCA_964532545.1 uncultured Leptospiraceae bacterium
AAACGATTAATGCAGCAGCCTGAGCTGGCTTTTGGCCCGCTTTTCGCTTGCGAAAACGGTGCAACAGGCTTTGAAAGCTGGGTTTGCCGTCTTCAAAGGCGACGATCTCGCCATCTAAAACCAGCCCCTTTGGCAAATCTTTTAGAAAATCAAATTCAGAAAATGAGGGTTTAAAATCAAGTTTGTTGCGGCTTAACAATCTGAAATCATGCTGATCGGTAAATGTAAGGGCCCTGAAGCCATCCCATTTTATTTCAAAGAAATACTGCTCTGAATCAAAGGGGCCCCTGCGGCGGGCCAGCATGGGTTCGACAAAGTCAGGTAATTGCTTAGACAACCTTTTTCTTGCCGTTCTTTTTGCTGGTTTTGCGCGTGCTGGGGGCCATTTTCTTCTGCTCAGTTTCTTCAGTAGCCATGCCCTGGGCGGCGGCTACCGATTGCTTGAGAGCATCCATCAAGTTGACAATCTTCGGTTTTTCAGGGTCTGCGACCTGAACCACTTCTTCACCATCAATTTTCTTCTGAATGAGAGCAGTCAGCTTTTCAATGTACTCTTCTTTGTAGTTGCCCAATTCGAATTCTTCAAGGGTCGAGGCATCGATCAGGGTATTGGTAAGCTTTAGTTCTTCTTTGGTCAGCTGGGTATCTTCGATTTCGTCTTTAAAGGCTTCAGCCCCTTTTACCAGATGTTTATGGTGCACAATGGTCATAACCAGCATTTCATCTATAATTCGCAGTAAAACAATATTCTCACGTTTCGAGATGACCACTTTCGCAAAGGCCACTTTACCTTTTTCAAGCATACCCTCGCGCAGCAGTGCATAGGGCTTCTGGCCCACCGGCCCGTCAGGGGTTAAGTAATAGCTTTTGCCTGCATAGTAAATGGGATCAATCTTCTCAGGGGCAAGAAAACCCTCGATATGAATTGAGCGGTCATTTTCGGTGCGCAACTTATCAAGTTCATCAACATCGATGATGACATACTGGCCCTTGGCATATTCATACCCGCTGACGATGTCATCTTGGGCCAGTTCGCCGTGCTCGGGGCAGACCTTCTTGTATCTCACCCTGGTATTGCAGGCCTTGTGCAATTGATTCAGTTTGATTTCTTGTGAGGTGGCATGGGCGGTGAAGGCCTTAACCGGCACCGAAACCAGGCTTAGTTTGATAAATCCCTTCCAGCTTGAACGCAGGGCCATTGTGTACTCCTTTTTTTTGCTAAAAAAGAGCCTGAAAAAACAGGCCTTTAATAATACTATCGTCTATTGATGGCTGGCAACTTAATCACACCCGGTTTTGGTTGTAAACAAGCTTAATCTTTTGAAAATGGCCCTAATGAAGTCTCTTAAAATTGTTGGTATCTCTATTCTAACCATAGTATTGCTTTTTCTGGCCTTTTTCAGCTGGGCCTGGCTATCAGCCTATACCCCAGAGGGCACTGAGAAAATTGAGGTGAATTGTAGCCCTGAAGCGAAGAGCATGCCTGCGGGCCACAGATTGAAAGTGCTCAACTGGAATATTCAATATATGGCCAGCAAAGATTATGTCTTTTTCTATGATGTACCCGATGGTTCGGGCCCAGATGCCCGCCCCTCTGATGAGGCAGTAACCCGCACGATTAAAGATGTGGCCCGTGTCATTAAAGAAGAAAACCCCGATGTGATTGTGCTGCAAGAGATTCACGATAAGGCGGTGCGCACCAGTCACCGTGACCAGCTGGCTGAATTAAAACAAGAGCTGGGTAAAGACTATGGCTGTGATGCTTCGGCTTTTTACTGGAAGGCCAAATTTGTGCTTCACCCAAAGATCATGGGCTCGGTAGGAATGAAACTCTCTACCCTTTCGAAATATAAAATCAACAGTGCCACTCGCTTTCAACTTCCCTTGATGGATAATGACCCCATAACCCGCCATTTCTATTTTTACCGGGCCATTCTCGAAACCAGAATGGCCGTGGCTGAAAAAGATGAAATATCAATTATGAACACCCATCTTGATGCCTTCTCGCAGGGCACCGACACTATGCAACGGCAGATTGCCAGGGTTGATGAGCTGCTCAGTGAACGACAAAAGCAGGGCATACCCTTTTTGATCACTGGCGATTTTAACCTTTTACCACCGGGTAAGGGCCGGGGCCGTCTGCCAGAGCATATTCAGCCGCGCTTTAATGAAAAGCCTGAAATCAAAGTGCTTTATGATAAGTATGCGGCCATACCCTCTCTAGCCCAGGCCAATGGGCCCGAAGCTGCGAAATGGTATACCCATCTGCCCAACGACCCGGCCATCACCAAACCTGACCGTACCATTGACTATATGTTCTACGATAAGAAGCTGAAGCTGCTGGCCCACAGAGTCAGGCAGGGTGACACCTGGAAGATATCAGACCACCTGCCGTTGATTGCAACTTTTGAGTTAAGCCGTTAACTTTCTGCGGGTTTGTTGCGGGCCCGGTAAATAAGGTAAAGCCCCAGAATCACCAGGGGAATACTCAGCCACTGACCCATCGAAACAGCCCGCCCATCGGTAAGCATTTCACTCTGGGTCTTCTTAAAAAACTCGAGAATAAAGCGAGCCGTAAAATACAGAGAAAAGAACAGACCGGTAAAGAAACCATAACCCCGTATATCTTTCTGCTTGCGGTAAACAATTAATACCGCAATAAAAATAAAAACCAGGGCAATGGCCTCGTAGAGCTGGCTGGGGTGACGGGGTACAGAATCTATACGTTTAAATACCACGGCCCAGGGCACATCAGCCGAACGGCCGATGATCTCTGAGTTAAAGAAATTACCCAGACGCACGGCACAGGCGGTGATGCCACCCACGACCGAAATCATGTCGGCGATCTGCAGATATGATTTTTTTTCTCTGCGAATAAAAATGTACAGAGCCAACATCATGCCGGCAACCCCGCCATGTGAGGCCAGACCCTTACCCCATTCTAAGGGGTTGTATATTCGTTCAGGATTATTAAATATGGCTGAAGGCTCATAAAATATAATATGAATCATATGTGCCCCGAAGATCAGGCCGAAGACAATGTATAACAACAGCCTTGAGGCCGACTCTTCTGACATACCTTCTTCTTTCATGAATCGACTGATTAACCAGTAAGAAGTAAAGATGCCGGTCGCGAAAAACAGACTATAATATCTCAGTTCAAAGAAACCAAAATTGTAAATTACAGGATCAATATTCCAGATCATAATAGATAGCTTTTGAGCAGCTCAACCTGCTGTAAACAGAATAGTTTTAAACGCCTTCTGACAGGGCCTGTTCGGTGGTTTCGCGAATATTGAGTATGTTATTAACCTTGCTCATCTGCAATACAGTAAGTATGGTATTGTTCACACCAACTAAGAAGAAGCGACCGCTGTATTTTTTCACGTGCTTCATAACATTGAGAATGACCCCAATAGCTGATGAATCAAGATAGTTCATTTTCTTTATATCGATAATATAGCGCAGAGGTTTGTTGTCGAGCTGGCGCTGCAGGCTCTGGTTTAACCGGTCAATGTTAGTTAGACTGAGGTTTTTACAGACAATGCGGGCTATGATCGCATCATCTTTAGTATCAAATTCAACGATATCTTTCACAGGTAAGTCTCTACCACTGAAAAACGGCTACCAGAACCAACGTCAAGATTAATCTTTTGTATTAAGGTCGAGTTCTTTTTCGACATCAAAGACACGAGCGGCGGTTTTGGGGTCAACCCCGGCCCGCACAGAATACTCATAGGCAATCATATTCATCGATGCGCCTTCATCGAGATTCAGTAAAAACTCGAATTTGTCGTCTAACAGCTTGTCTGTCTCATCGCCCATGGTGATTCAGCATTATACGATATGTCACATAAAAAATCAATGATTTTTCGTATTTCTGGCCCATATGACGTTGAATTTCGTATTATATTAACAGTGAGAGGCTCTCTTCTTATACTTTTTCTTAGTCTAGCAGTGGCCTGCTCAAACGCAGGCACAGAATTTCAAAAGACTGATGGGTCAGCCAATAAGAATGCTGGCCCCCCCAATAATGTTCCCGTGGTTACGGCCATCAGCCACCAGCAATCAAACTGGGATGGTTCAGGCAACCCCCTGCCCACATCGGTGAGCTGCACGGTCACTGATGCTGATGGGCTCAACACAATAACTACGGTCAATATTGAACAGGGGCATACTGAGCCCGATGCTGGTTACGTTCCTTATTTTTACCAGCTCGCTGATGATGGTGTCGGCGATGATGCAGTGGCGGGCGATGGTATTTTTACCAGAACTTTTGCCCAGAGCCTGGCGGTAAACCCATTGCATTACACAAATAAAGCCGGCCATTACTGGGAATGCACAGCCAAAGATGACTTTCTCGACAAAGGCGTGCTGCGGGTACCGTAGTTTATTGCGGCGGGTCGGTTTTTACCAAACTATCTCTTTCTTTGAACATCTTAAACCAATGGGTAACGGCCCCAGGCAGTTGCTGCTCTAGTAAATGAGTGAACCATAGAAAAGGCCCATAGGCAATTTCAACCAGACCGAATTGATTATTCACTGCGAAAGAGCCGGCTGTTAACTGCTGAGCAAGGGCTGCGAAGTGTTTTTGTATACGTTTTTCGCGCTCAGCGAAATCTTCAAGGTTCCACCTTTTTTCTGACAGAAACCGTTTTGCAAAGTAGATGGGTGTGACAACATTAGCGAATTCATTGTCACAGAGTCGCAACATCATATCGGTTGTGGCTGCCTTCTGTGAGTCTGCTGGCAACAATGCACCATCAGTAAACTTGTTTTCTAAATAAGAAAGTATGCTCAGTGACTCATAGAGAATAAAGTCACCATCTTCTAAGACTGGTACGCGCCCATAGGGGTTACGGCCCAGATGTTCTGCTTTGCGGTGGGCCCGACGGGCCATATCAAGATCAACGATCTCAAGATCGAGGTTTCTCTCTAAAGCATAGATACGAACCCGTCTTGAGAATGTCGAATTCTGATGCGAGTATAGCCGCATTCAAAGTGTGAAACTAAAACGGCTTGTATACAGCCATGATCACTGCAATTACGGCCAGCAGCAGACCTAGAAACCAGCTAAGCATACTGATCTCGGGCTTTTTCTTAATTAAAGTGATATAGAAACCAAAAATCAGCCAAATAGCGAATTTGACAAAGATAAAGCCAGGCCAGGGCCAGTGAATACCAAGACGGGCCAGCATACCAAACCCACCCAGCAGCAAGAGAAATAAACCAACCCCGTGATTTATTGAAATAAACTTTTTCTTAAACGCAGCAGCATCGCTCTGGCTTAAAAAGTAGAAAGACGCCGCGCTAAAAGACATGATCAGTAGAAAAGCCCCAGTAATATGAAGCACTTTGTATAGTTCTAATGGCATAGCAAATGTTACTAATGAAAAGCGATTTCGGCTATAACTTTAGGCACTTGCCAGCTTGAGAGTTCACGCCGATTTGTCTTCTTCATGGCTCGCAAGAAGCAAACAACGAAGAAAAAAACCACCAAGGCCGCGAAGAGCACCAAGAAAAAGACAGCAAAGGTCAAAAAAGAAACTGGGCCTTCTTACGAAGAGATTAGCTTTCAGAGTGAAAATGAGAACTGCTCTGCAAGGCTTTATAAACCGCCTAAAACACGTAAACCCTGGCCGGTAATCTTAATGGCCCATGGCTTTGGTGCAGAGAAGACCTTTGCCCTGCCCCGTTTTGCTGAGCTCTTTGCCAGGCGTGGCTATGCAGTCTCTCTTTTTGCTTACCGCGGTTTTGGTGGCAGCGAAGGTGAACCACGTAATTTTGTCAGCGCCAAGCGCCATTTAGAAGACTGGCAGAACGCCCTCAACTTTGTGCAGGCCCGGCCCGATCTTGATCAAAACCGTATTGGTCTGTGGGGAACTTCTTTTTCAGGGGGGCACGTATTAGTGACCGCAGCCCGCAACCCCCAGGTAAAAACAGTTCTGGCCCAGGTACCCTTTGTCGATGGAATTTCAAGCGCCTTGAAACTGGGGCTGTGGTTTATTATAAAAGCTACCTTACATGGGCTAATAGATATAATTACCTCACCTTTTCGCAAAACCCCCTATCAAATACCCATTGTGGCCCCCAGGGGCGAATTCGGAGTGATGAGTACCCCTGAATGCTACCCCGGCTATATGGCCATGGTTGACAAAGAAAGTAAATGGCAGAACCGCTGCCCGGCTAGAATTCTTTTAACCGCCCCATTTTATCGGCCTACCAGAGAAGTGCAGAATATTGAGTGCCCGGTATTTCTGGTATCTGGTGCACAAGACAGTCTTATCGATTTTCGGGCTGTAAGAAAGGCAGCCAAAAAGATCAGGGGCGCCATGCTGGCAGAATATGAATGGGGGCATTTCGAAGTCTATTCGGGCGAAGCCTTTGTTCAGGTGACCAATAACCAGATGGCATTTTTGCAGAACACCCTGTAAAAAAATCAAAGCTTCTTGACGATTTAACCGTCTAATAGCAGCTTCTCACCATGATACGTGCTACGCTATTGTTGTTTTTATTCTCGGGTGCTCTGCTGGCGCAAGAGCCCAACATCATTGATAGAGAAGAAAAGGTCGAAGCTGATGAGAAAGACCGGGCCTTTGTGACCAAGATGCGTGGCACCAGGCCAGCAAAGAAAAAATCAGACAAAGGTAAAAGGTTTTACTCTGAAACCATGTATATTCTTCGAGGAAAGGTCTACGATGATAAAAACTTTCTGATGGGCCAGGTGAATGCCGCAGATGAAGTCATGGTTGTGTCATATTATGAAAACTGGGATGCTGAGAAAGACGAAGATGTTCTGTGGGCCAAAGTTCGTCTCAAAGATGGCCGTGAAGGCTTTATGCCAAACAAATATCTGAAAAAAACAAAAC
>CAZHLC010000212.1:0-5507 GCA_964532545.1 uncultured Leptospiraceae bacterium
GTTTGGGATATGCCAACGCGAAAGGCCCATGGGGGCAAGAGTTTTCAATTTCACCAATCGATGCCCCGTATTTAAAATACTCTGCATAAGAAGAATAGAATCTTTCAAAGAAAACAATCAAATATTTGGGAAAGTAGCCCTTCTCTGCCTGCAGAGATATCTGATACAGCACCTGGGCCAGTGAATCTGAAACGCCCAGAGACTGATCTAGACTGCGAAAGGCATAGGTATAGTACTCAACGAGGTTGAGAATTGAGGCCATCAGCTCTATGTCGGGCATGGCAAAGAAAGCTTCGTTGCTCTGGTTGAGAAAAGATTGTTGAAACCGATTATTATTGCGAATTATTTCGGGCACAATATCGTTGAGCTGCATTTTTTCGGCCATGCTCGATGATTGGTTGTCATGACCATCTGGCTCATTGAAGACCTCGTTCTCTACCCAGTTGACTGACTCGCTGGTTGTATAGTCATGCAGCATGGCAGCCTGAAACAGGCGCCCCAGTATGGGGTATTCAAATTCATCTTTTCTTACACTGGCATAGAGGCCGATGCTGGTCAGGGCCACTTCGAACAGGTGCTGGGTTATTGGTCTCTCATGCAGTAGTAAGAGCGTCACAAAGCCCAGAAACTGATCATTTTGCATTGCAATTTTGACAATTCTGCTGTAATTGAGTGAATTTTTTTCAGCCAAATACGCAGGAAAAGAAAACTCAGCCAGGTCAAGCCTGGCGCTGATTTCTCGAGCAATGCAGCCCTGCAGAGTCTCATTAAAATTTTTACTTCTTTCAAGGGTAAACCTGAAGGGTACCTGCCCTTCTCTATTGGCCAGTGCTTTCAGTAACCCTGCTTTCAGAGGCCGTTGAGCCTGAATAAGAACATTACCCTGCTCATCTTTGATTTCGTTTTGAAGAGACAATGCCGAAAGCTCACCAATAAAAGACGCGAATCGTGACAGGTCTGCGACCTTCTCAGTATAAAATGTATTGTCTCTAAATTCCATTTACTGTATATATCGGTTAGATTTTTATCTTCGGTCAAGCAATAAAGATGAGAGAATTAAAACAATTTCTAAATGGCAATACTATTTTAGCAAGCGCTTCACCACGTCGAAAAGAGATTCTATCTTCATTGATCAGTAATTTTGAGATTATTAAACCAAATTTTGATGAATCTTCTATTTCAGAAGAGAAGCCTGCAAAGCTGGTACAAATCTTAGCAGAGAAAAAAGCTGAGCGGGTAGCCTTTGAGCATAAAATAGATAACGTAATTATAGCTGCAGATACCGTAATTGACCTTAAGGGTGCTGTACTTGGTAAACCCGAGAGCAACGTGGCGGCTATTACTATGCTGAAGTCTTTAGCTGGCCGTAGACACAGAGTGTTGACAGGGGTCTGTGTTTTCTTCAAACAAGTGAAGGCCTTCGGCTTTGTAGAGAGCACAGAGGTAAGGTTTTCAGATATGCCTGAAGCAGATATTGCGGCTTATGCAAAAACAGGGCTGCCTCTCGATCGAGCCGGCGCCTATGGTATTCAAGATGCTTTTGGTCAGTTGTACATTGAGGGTATTCAGGGCGACTACTTAAACGCGGTGGGCTTTCCGCTGAACCGTTTTGTAAAAGAAATGAATAAGTTTTTTAAAGACCAGCTTCTTTAGCCGCACGATCTCTGAGCAGGCAGGCATCGCATTCACCGCAGGGTTGGTCACCCTGGGGGTCGTAGCAAGACCACGTTTTTTCAATGGGAAGCTTTAACTTAAGGGCCAGCTCGATAATTTCTTTTTTGGTTAGACCAAGCAGGGGGGTAATGATTTCGAACTTGCGCCCTTCTCGGCCCTCACGGGTTGCCAGATTAACAGTGTCTGTAAAAGAATTAAAAAAGTCAGGGCGGCAATCAGGGTAACCCGAATAATCAAGTGCATTGGCACCTATGAAGATTGAGGTAATCTTTTCTGCTTCAGCAACTGCAGATGCAATTGAAAGAAAAACCAGATTGCGTGCCGGTACATAGGTAATGGGTATGATGTCTTCTCGTTCAAGGTCTGCCCCACCCTTGGGAACAGAAATCTCTGATGTCAGTGCCGAAGCGCCGATTTGACGCAGATCAATGTTGAAAACAATATGCTTTTCTACCCCGCTGGTTTTTGCCAGTTCACGTGCGTATTCAAGCTCAATCTGGTGCCTTTGCTGGTAGTCGAAAGACAGTGCCACCACACTGTAACCGGCATCGAGGGCGTAGTAAAGACATGTGGCCGAGTCGAGGCCCCCTGAAAGCAGAACAAGAGCCTTTGGCTTTGACATCAGACCCCCCTCTCTTGTGGGTCATAAATGTATTTCTGTAACTGCAGCCCCAGTTTAAAGTGAGGGTTGGCCTTGACCCACTCGGCTAGAGTTGCTTCGGGCAGCTGGCCAAACACAGGCTGAAGAATGGTTGCTTTTCTCTTTAATGGTTCAATTTTTTCTTTATAAACTCTATTAGCCCATTTAAAATCTGCTTCATCAGCAATGATAATCTTAATGTCATCAGTAGATTTCAACAGGTCAAGGTTTGGCCACAGGTTTTTTTCTTCCTCGCCAGAGCCAGGGGCCTTTAGATCAAGCACGATGTGAACATAATTGGGAACTTTTTCAACTGAAATAGCCCCAGAAGTCTCAAGCATAACCCGCTTTTCTGCCTGGTGCAACTGCTCGAATAAATCATGAACTTGTTTCTGCAGCAGTGGCTCGCCGCCGGTGACTTCAACGACGCTGCCGGGATATTGGTTAACCTCGATAATTATGTCTTCAATCGAGCGAGGGGTTCCCTCATGAAATGAGTATTTCGTATCGCACCACACACAACGCAGATGACAACCCGTAAGACGCACAAAAACGCAGGGCTCACCTGCAAAAGAGCCTTCGCCCTGAACGCTGTAAAAGATTTCATTAATCGTCAGCTGCGACATGGTTTCAGCAGAGTCATTGTCTGTGAGACACTGTGTAAATTGATATTTAGACTAACAGAGAGCAACCAGGCAGCCGTGCTTAAAAAATTATTGTCAAGCTGCACTGCAGCAGTTTCTGGTATAACCTTGAAAAAGGCAATTAGAGCATTAACATCACGCGATTGGCTTAGCTTTTGGGAAGCTGATCGCATTACAGACTCACTACCTCTATGGATTGGGTTTCTATTGGTTATTCTGGCAGTTGTTGGGGTTGGTTATATAGGCACAAAAAGAGTCACCTACGCAAACCAGTTTTACAACGTTACGTTTACTATCAATTTTTTAGAAGATATTCGACCTGGCACCAAAATACGCTTTCAGGGTGCACTGATTGTTGGCGAGGTTGATTATATTGAAAGCTCGTTTGACAAGCACTACATACATTCGCGCATAAAGAAGTCGTTTTTTGTTCCCAAGCTGGGTAGCAGTGTTACCATTCAGACTTGGGGATATTTTGGCGCTAAATTTATTAACATCTCAATTATTGATTCATTTCGAGAATACGAGGCCTATGGCCCCGGTGATCAAATCAAAATTGAACCCATAACCAATTCAACCATTGCAATGAGCAATTTTAAAAAGATGATTTCACGTGAGGGTGCCACTGAGCTCAGCCCCCTTGAATCAAGATTAAATGGCGTAAAAGAAATGACCAGTAAGCTTAAACAGAATAAATTTGCACAGCCACGTTTCATGCGCCGCCTGATTAAGGGTGTAAGCCTTGAGGCCGGCAAATATTTTAAAACCATCGGTAGCGCAGGTAATACAGGTTTTTCAGCGATTAACGAGTTTAATGAAACGGCCCGCAGGTCGGTAAACAAAGTGCGCAAGCAGCTGAAAACTTTAAAAACACAGGTCTCATCGGTACAAAAGAAACTGCAATACAAGCCAGTGAACAAAGACGCCGCTTTCTGGCATGAAGAAACTGGCTATCAAGAAACCCTAGATACAATTATTTATCTACGCAACCAGCTTGCCAGCTTTAAGAATGATCCATCACAGATTATCTTCGGAGAAAACTGAATGGCCGAGAAACTCAGATTAAAAGTCAAATGTCATGCCTGTGGCTACGAGATGGAAGGTACGGCCCGCTATGGCAAAGGCCATTACAAACCAGAAGGTTTAGACTTCGAATTCATCGCCGTTGGTAAGTTTAAAGACTCGGCAGGGCGTTCACGTGTAAAAGGCGAAGTGTTTATTCGCTGCCCGCAATGCGAAGTGCGTAACAAGTTTGAGATCTAATCGTTTAACGAATCTTTTTTCGGCAATTTAGAAGAAATTAGAAATGCTATAAGTGCAAACACGGCTGCGCTTAGAAATGGCAGTTGGGTATTAACCGAATCATACATCAGTGTGGCGACGGCTGGTGAAAACACCCTGGCTAATGAACCAAAGGCCTGATTTATACCCAGCACCATACCCTGGTCTTGTTCATTGGTGTTAAGAGATGCCAAAGCCGTGATTGAGGGGTTTCCAATACCCATGCCCACGGCCAGTACTGCGATTGTGATACCAAGAACCCAGAGCGGTGAAGACCAGGGCAGCACCGCTAGCCCAACAGCAGTGAAAATCAGACCGGCTTGAACCAGCCTGCGTTCACCAAATCGCTTAATGATTCCACGGTAAATTCCCCCTTGAACAACAACCAATAATACACCTACGTACGCGAAAAAATAACCGGTGTCTTCGGCATCAAGGCCAAAGCGATCGCGAAGATCCCATGCCAGGGTTGCCTCAAAGTGGATAAATCCAATTGAGATTAAAAAATAGATTAGAAACAAGGCCCCCAGGTTACCATGCTTGAACTGCTTGAATAAAACCATGGGGTTAAGAAATTGTTGTTTTTTAGCGAATGCCGAAAGGTCTCTATCAGGCTCTTTTAAGGCACCCCAGATCCATATCAGGTTTATTAAAGATAATGCCATGGTAAACAGGCCGATGATTGAAAAGCGATTAAAGCTAAAAACCCATAGTTTTATTGAGCTCAGATCAATGGTACTCAAAATTCCCCCAAGAAATGGGCCGAGAATAAAACCAAGGCCAAAAAGTGCACCCATCAGACCCATAGCCTTCGCCCGCGATGATTTATCTGTAACATCAGCAATGTAGCTCTGAGCTACACTGATATTTGCTCCCGTAGCCCCTGAGAGTATTCTTGAAATAAGAAAGAGTTCAAACGAATGGCTTATAGCCCAGATAAAATAACTGGCAACATTGCCAGCCACCGAAATCATCAGAATTGGTCTTCTACCATACTTGTCTGATAAACGGCCCAGTAACGGGGAAAATATAAATTGAAAGAGCGAATAAGCGCTCATAAGAGCCCCCGAGTACAGGGCGTACCATTCTGCGCTATAACCTGAATTATCAGCTAACAGAATGGTGAAATCACGAATAACGGGAATAATAGTGCCAAAACCCAGCATATCTATAAAGGCAACCAGGTAAATTGACCCCAAAGAGGCTTTTCTACTCATTAGTCTCTCTTTCTTTTTGAGTCGTATAGAAAACCCCTTTATTGCCTCCTC
>CAZHLC010000212.1:5607-6852 GCA_964532545.1 uncultured Leptospiraceae bacterium
AGCTTCTCTTCGGCTGTCATTTGCACTTTGACTTTGATATAGAGCTGCTGGTTAAAGACCATCATTTCAAGGGGTTGTACCATATGGGTAAAATCTTGGCCCTTATTGTCTCGATAATTGACTTTTATGTACTCATGCCCTCGTATTCTACGTTGAAAATATTTCTCAATCTCATCGTAGTTCTTAGGTAGAGTGATCATGAACTTATGCATCTTTCTATTATATCGCATAAACTTCTGTAGTGATTTTCGAGAGTCTATGCCCTGCCCCTTCTCTTTGAGAATCTGCATGAAAGATAGAGCTGTGGCCTCGGCGTCGGCCAGCGCTCTGTGCTCAACCGACGTATCGAGATTTAAAAGCTCACGAATTGAACTAAGAGAGTGTGACTCTCTTTCAGGATAATACTTTTTAGAGAGAAAGAGATTATCGTAATACGTATTCTTTGGCAGCTCAAGCTTAACTTTGTCTGCTGAGAGCTTCAAGAAAGTGAGATCAAACGAAGCATTATGAAAGACGAGCAATCGATCACCAATGAAGTCGAGAAAGCGACTTATAGCCTCGCTCAGCCCAACCCCCCTACTCTCTAGTTCTTCATTTGAGATTTTATGCACTTTACGTGCTTTCGGGTCATGCTTTTTCTCTGGCTTGATCAGTACTTCAAAACGATCTTCAATTTCATTTAAGTTGAAATTAACAGCACCGATTTCAATAAGCTCATGCCTGAATGGGTTAACGCCTGAGGTCTCGGTATCGACCGCTGCAATCTTGATGGAATCAAGAAAGCTGCTCATAGGGTCAGAGATTAATGCTGAGGTCAAGGGTCTAACAGAATTCATTTAAAGCCCCTTAGTTGCTTTTGCTTTATTGTTTACTTAGGTAAGAGAAGAGCTAAATAGGGCCAAACTGGGCCTGCTAAGACCCCCCTGAAGCCAATAAGAGGGCTTTGTGGATATAGCTAACGCCACAATGAGCTCTAGGCAATTGTCGGATAACCCAGTCTCTACTTGATTAAAAGGGATTGAATGCCCATTTGTTTCTAAGGGAATGAGATGCCGAAAACCCTGGCTTGAAAGTATAGTAAGTAAAATACAATTCTCAGGGCGCACTTCACCCCTACTTCTACTGAGTTCAGCTAATGTATTCATAGGCCTGATAGTGAAACCTGCGCTTAAAACGGTATGAGTTTCTGACTGGTAATCTCTACTATGCTGATCTGCAGGTAGTATATTCTCAATCTGAGCTGAG
>CAZHLC010000213.1:0-4726 GCA_964532545.1 uncultured Leptospiraceae bacterium
GAAACTGAATGCCCTGAAAAATTCAGCGGGCACCATCAAGGCAAAGACTGTGATACTTTCGGTGCCGGTGGTTGGCCAAGAGCAGAACCAGACCTTAGAGGCCAGGCCCTACGCTGCAAGTCTTACCCTTTCTAGTGAGGCCCTGAACCTTGATAGTAAAGCCATTGCAGATGGCTCTAAAAAGGTCACGGTTACCTATGTGGCCGGGGCTCTCAAGTCTAAGGCCGTCGCGGCCGTTTTGCTTAACCCCACCGAAGAAAATGGCGGGGGTTGGTGGCCCTATGTAATTATGCTTACTGCTATGGTGGGTTTCTGGGCCACCATGTCGATCAGCATTGCTGACATTACCCGCTACTCAAAGAGCCAGAAAGATCAGGTGAAGGGCCAGTTTCTGGGCCTGCCTGGCACCATGGTTCTCTATTCTTTTGTGGGGATATTTGTAACCATTGCAGCGGCCCTGGTCTTTGATGATATTCTGGTGCGCGATGACGCCCCTTGGGACCCTGCAAAGCTGTTAGACAAATTTGAAGACCCCACTGTGAAACTGGTGTCGCAGTTTTTTATGATCATCGCAACTCTGAGTACCAATATCGCAGCCAACGTGATTGCCCCGGCTAATGCCTTTGCCAATGCCTTTCCGAAACATATTTCGTTTCGAACTGGTGGTATTATTACCGCCGTCATTGGCATCATCATCTGCCCATGGATCATTATAAACCACATTGTGGGTTATCTGCTGGCGGTCAGCAGCCTGCTGGGCCCGGTTGTGGCTATCTTAATCTGCGATTACTTTGTAATTCGCAAAACCAAACTTGATCTGGCCGGCCTTTTCAAAAAAGACGGTATTTACTCCTTCGGTGGCAGCGGCTTTAACAGCGCTGCCCTGGTTGCCTTTCTGGTGGGGGCTGCGGTTACTTCGATGGGCTTTTTCTTCTCATCACTCAGCTGGCTGGCCGAGATTTCATGGTTCATTGGCTTTGCCATTGCCTTTGTAATCTACTACGTCATGATGCGGGGTAAGGTTACACACGTCTAAACCATGCTCACCTACTGGATTGTCATAGTCGCCTTTTTTGCCATACTGTTTGGTATCGGCATTGTTTCATCGCGTCGTATTCACGACATGAGCGACTATTACGTCGGTGGTAAAAAGCTTGGTTTCTGGGTGGTGGCCTTTTCAGCCCGGGCCACCGGCGAGTTGGCCTGGCTGCTGCTGGGTCTTACCGGTATGGGTGCAGCCGTGGGTCTCTCGGCTCTCTGGGTTGTGGCTGGCGAAGTTATTGGGGTCGCGGTTGCCTGGTTTTTAATGGCCGAGCGTTTCAAAAAGCGCACCGACGAGTATAATTCAATTACCGTGCCAGATTATCTGGTGAGCCACTTTAAAGATCACGCAAAGCTGCTCAGGTTAATCTCGGCCGGGGCCCTGGCAGTCTTTGTCACCATCTACGTCAGCGCCCAGATTGATGCCACCGGTCAGGCCTTCGAAAGTTTTCTCGGCTGGAATACATACTTCAGTGACTGGGGCAAGAACGCTGGCTACTATATTGGTGCCCTGGTAGGTTTTGGCATCGTGGTCATCTATACTTTCAGCGGTGGCTTTGTGGCCGTAGCCTGGTCAGACCTGTTTCAGGGTATCATGATGCTGCTGGGCCTGGTGACGCTGCCCTTTGTGGCCTTCTTCTTTCTCAGCGGCGATACCGGTTTATTAGCTTCGTTGTCTGCTATTGACCCCAAATTAACCAGCATGTGGGGCAAACATGGGCCCACCGTGGCTGGCGTGGCCGCCATCATTGGCTTTCTAGCCATTGGCCTTGGTTTTATGGGCTCACCCCAGATGTTTGTACGTTTCATGTCGATCAAAGACAAAACAGAGCTGAACAAGGGTAAGGCCGTAGCCATTGCCTTTACCATTTTAACCGATGTGGGCGCCGTGTTAATCGGCTTGATGGGGCGGGTGCTTCTGGCGCCTGAAGCCGACTTTGAGTCGGTACTGGGTAAGAACGCACAAGATGTCTTGCCTTTATTAGTGAAGCATGTGTTTCCTTCGGTGATTGTGGCGCTCTACATTGCAGCCGTACTCTCTGCCATTATGTCGACGGTTGATTCGCTGCTGGTGGTGGCTTCAAGTGCAGTTACCCGCGACTTTTACCAGCAAAGCTTTCATCATGACCTGCCCGATGAGAAAATGACCCGCCTTTCACGTATTGTTACTCTAAGTCTGGCTCTGCTGGCCCTGGCCATTGCCCTGGTGGTGGCCTTTCTTTCACCTGAGCGCAGTATTTTCTGGTTTGTGATCTTTGGTTGGTCGGGTATCGCGGCCACCTTCTGCCCGATGATCATTCTGTCGCTTTTCTGGCGGGGCTATAATGCCGTGGGTGCCATTACCTCAATGATTGTGGGCTTTCTCAGCGTACCTTTTTTCAAGTTTGCTGCGACCAAACTGCCGGTTGTTGGTGGTTTCTTTGGCCATATTGAAGAGCTGTTTCCGTCGTTTATACTGGCGGGCCTGGCTGGTTTCATTGCCAGCAAGATATCTGCCAATAAGCAAGAGGTGGCTGCATGATTAGTATTATTAAAATCTATTCTTATGAAAAACTCATTGACCCATACCGGGTCATGACAAATACAAGAAACCAAAGGGGTTGGTGTGTCAGTGTGTTTAATCTAAAGCACTGCATCAAACTTGCAGTGCAGAACTGTTATTTTTTTAAACAAAATATGTTAACAAACGAAGGAGAATTAAATGCCAAGGAACGTTAAATGCGGACTAATTCAGTGCGGCCTGCCCATCAGTGAGGGCGAGGGCACGATCGATGAAATCGTAGAGGCTATGTACCAGAAACATATTCCCATGATTGAAGATGCCGGTAAAAAGGGTGTGCAGATACTCTGCCTGCAAGAAATCTTTAATACACCATACTTCTGCCCCGGGCAAGACAACAAGTGGTATGCCTCGGCCGAACCAATTCCCGGCCCTACCACCGAGCGTCTTTCTGAGTATGCCAAGAAATACAAAATGGTGATCGTTGTGCCTATTTATGAAAAAGAGCAGGCAGGTTTTCTATACAATTCTGCTGCTGTCATTGATGCCGACGGTTCTTACCTGGGCAAATACCGTAAGAATCATATTCCCCATACTTCAGGTTTCTGGGAAAAATACTTTTTCAAACCCGGTAATCTGGGTTATCCCGTTTTTCAGACTGCCTATGCAAAAGTGGGTGTGTATATCTGTTATGATCGCCACTTTCCTGATGGGGCGCGGGCTCTGGGGCTTAATGGTGCTGAGATTGTATTTAACCCTTCAGCAACAGTTGAAGGTCTTTCTAAACACCTGTGGAAGATTGAGCAACCGGCCCATGCGGTAGCCAACGGGTATTTTATGGGTAACATCAACCGGGTTGGCACCGAAAAACCATGGAATCTTGGCAAGTTCTACGGCACCTCATACTTCGTGAACCCCCGTGGTCAGATTATGGCCGAGGGCTCAGAAGATAATGATGAGCTGGTAATCGCAGACCTTGACCTTGATTTGATTGAAGAAGTGCGCAATACCTGGCAGTTCTTTCGCGACCGGCGCCCTGAAACATATGGCGATCTGGTAGAGCTATAATAGGGGGTTATATTAGATGGCGCTTGAATCTGGTCGGCTTGGTTCCGACGAATTAAATAAAAACTTCGATGATATTCACCCCGCGTTCCCCGAAACGCGGGCCCTGGTAGAAGCCAACCGCTGCCTCTACTGCTACGATGCACCCTGTACCAAGGCCTGCCCAACGACTATTGATGTACCCAAGTTCATCAAACAGATCTCTTCAGGCAATGTGAAGGGCTCAGCACACACCATCATGTCTTCTAATGTATTTGGTGGTGGCTGTGCGAGGGTCTGCCCCACCGAGAAGCTGTGTGAGGGTGCCTGCGTACTCAATGGCCTGCATGAAGAGCCCATACCCATTGGGCAGCTGCAGCGATACTCTACTGATCAGATGCTGCAAGAAAAGTGGCAGCTGTTCGAACGTAAACCCTCTAATGGCAAAAAAGTAGCCGTGGTTGGGGCTGGCCCCGCTGGCCTGGCCTGTGCCCATGCCCTGTCACTTGAAGGTGTCGATGTTGACGTTTTCGAGAAAGAGCAGAAGGGCGGGGGCTTAATGACTTATGGCGTTGCAGCCTATAAGGTAACCCCAAAGTTCTGTGAAGATGAAGTCGATTACATCGTCTCGCTTGGTGGTATTGATGTGAAATACCAGCAGGCCCTGGGTAAAGATGTGCAGCTGGCCGATTTGAAAAAAGACTACGATGCTGTTTTTCTGGGTCTGGGCCTGGGTAAAACCCGTACTCTTGAAGTACCTGGTGAAGACCTTGAAGGTGTCATCGACGCTATGAGTTATATCTACGATATTCGTACAGAAGATCGCAGCAAGATTGCGGTGGGCGAGAGGGTGGCTGTTATTGGCCTTGGCATGACAGCAGTTGATGCGGCCCGCCAGAGCAGGCGCCTGGGTGCTGAGCAGGTAACTCTTGTTTATCGCCGCACTGAGAAAGAGATGCCTTCAACTGAAAAAGAATACACCGAGGCAAAAACTGATGGTATTTCAACCATGTTTCTGGCTTCGCCAAAAGAAATCAAGGGCGAGGGTGGCAAGGTTACCACTCTGGTCTGCGATAAAATGAAACTGGGCCCGGCCGATGACTCTGGTCGTCGCCGCCCTGAGGCCACCGGTGAAACCGT
>CAZHLC010000213.1:4826-6850 GCA_964532545.1 uncultured Leptospiraceae bacterium
ATGCCAACATTAGAAACAGAATTTCTCGGGGTGAAGATGCCCAACCCATTCTGGTTGGCCTCAGCACCCCCCACAGACAAGTACATCAACGTCAAACGGGCCTTCGATGCCGGCTGGGGCGGGGTAGTATGGAAGACTCTGGGTGACCAGGTGCGTAACGTTTCATCACGCTATGCGGCCGCTGATTTTTACGGCCAGAAGGTAATGGGTTTGAACAACATCGAGTTGATCTCTGATCGACCCCTTGATGTGAACCTGAAAGAAATTAAACAGATTCTGAGAGAGTATCCTGATCGGGCCATGGTGGTTTCACTGATGGCTCGCACCGAGCGTGAGGCCTGGCATGAGCTGGTAAAGAAGTCGCAAGACACCGGCTGCCATGCCTTCGAGCTGAACTTCGGCTGCCCTCATGGAATGAGCGAGCGGGGTATGGGTTCAGCTGTAGGCCAAGACCCAGAAATCGCAGCCATGATTACCGAATGGGTGATGGAGGTGGCTGAGATTCCGGTAATCGTGAAGCTCACGCCTAACGTACACTCGGTGGTGCCTACAGGCAAGGCGGTGGTTGAAGCAGGCTGTGACGGCCTGTCGCTGATTAATACCATTCAGTCTGTGATGGGCATCGACCTCGATACACTGATACCCTACCCACAGGTTGGTAACCAGTCTGCCTTTGGTGGCTATTGTGGCCCGGCTGTGAAGCCCATTGCTCTCAAGATGCTTACCACCATCACCCAGAATGAAATTACCAGCAAGGTGCCGGTCTCGGGCATCGGTGGAGTTTCAACCTGGAAAGATGCCGCAGAGTTTATTTTACTGGGTTCGGGCACAGTACAGGTCTGCACCGCGGCCATGAAATATGGCTTTCGTATTGTTGAAGACATGTGTGATGGCCTGCTCAACTGGATGGAAGAAAAAGGTTATGAGACCATCGAAGACTTTCGCGGCCTGTCAGTTGAGAAAATGTCATCATGGGAAAATCTCGATCTGAATTTTCACATTGTGGCAGATATCAATCAAGACACCTGTATTAAATGCGGGCTCTGCCACATTGCCTGTGAAGACGGTTCACACCAGGCCATTAAGCTGACCCCGGGTAACCCGCATAATACCTATACGGTGATTGAGCCTGAATGTGTGGGCTGTAACCTGTGCATGCTGATGTGCCCGGTTGAGAACTGTATCACCATGGTAGAAAAGCGCCACGGGCCACCGCTAACATGGAAAGAGCACCAGTCAAAAGGTCTGCCTCTTGATGCCTATCTGCCCAACCCCAATGTGCACACCGAATATAAGAAGTCTTGAGCGTTTGCTCAAGGCTTCTTTTTTCAGAAATCTCATAGTTTCGATTGATGTAACACTGTGCCTTTAAAGCCTGCCATGTGCTGAGTCGGCTTGCCGTTGTCTTCTTTTTCTGGGCCCCCTGTCTGTGGGCCCAGGGTGCCGATGTTCTGGCTAACCGGCGCCCTATCAGCGGGCGTGACCTGCAAGAAAAAATCGAACACAGCTATATCACAGCAGTGCCATTTTTTGTTTCTGATTCAGACACTGGCTTTGGTGCAGGCGCCCGGGTAACTTATTTTTACAATGGTGGGCGCGATCATAAGTTGTTCAGGTACACCCCCTACCTGCACAGAGTCTTCGGCCAGGTGTTTTATTCAACCGAGGGTATTAAACTCTATATTGCTGATTACGATGCACCCTATTTATTGGGGTCGCGCAACCGTCTGAGAGCCAAAACCTTTTTCTTTGAGAATACTAATGCTAATTTTTTTGGGCTGGGTGAGGGCACTCTTAACCCACTGCAGACTACCGATGGCCAGACCTTTCAGAAATTCAAAGACTACCAGAGTACCCAGCGCAAGATTGAAAGCGGGGTCACTGATTCAAGGCGCGACAAGTATGTACAGCGAACGGTTGCCGGCCAGGTGAGCCTTGAGCGCGACCTGCTGTATATTTCAAGGGGGGTAATCAGGCCATCTGTGGGTTTTAAAGCTTCAAGGGTCACCATCGAAGATTACAGC
>CAZHLC010000214.1:0-6818 GCA_964532545.1 uncultured Leptospiraceae bacterium
CTTAATGGGTATAAAATCAAAGTAGTCGCCGCCAATGCCCTTGGCGGGTTTCATGGCCCCGTGTACCTCTAGCCCCTGTACCAGGGGCATCTGTTGCGGAATCAGTGCCTCTTGTACAATCACCGCTGTTTTAATCTCTGTTTCAATTTCGAGTTTACGCGCATTTATGATTGAGACCACAATCTGCCTCAAGAGACTTTTGATGATGTTATATTCATAATCTTGCAGCTCGGTGTGCCGGGCAATGATCAGGTGACCCTTGACATTACCTTCGGCGACTATGTCTGCCTTTAACATCGAGGTAAACCTGACTTCACCCTGGTCTGGTATAGTTAGGGTCGCTATTGCGGGTTTTTGCGGTAGCGCGCCCACTTCTGCTGAAAGCAGGGTCTGATCATTAAATTGACTATTGAGGCTGGCCACGATACGATGATGCTGATCGTCTTTGATAATCACCACAGCCATAAAGTCTGCACCAAGCAGAGCCGAACTCTGGTTGATAGCCACCTGATAGATCTCAGCCAGGTTTACCAGGCCAGAAAGCTTCTGGCTGACCTCATTAAGTTTTTCGAGGGTATCGTATGAGAATTTCAGATCGGTACCCATTCTATTAAATGAACGGGCCAGATCACCCAGCTCATCAGTTGATGTTTCAGGAATCTTATAGGTTAACTCACCTTCACTGATGCGGATAATTCCCTGTCGTAGCTCGCCTACAGCATCAGTTACAAAAGATGCCACCTTTCCTGCGATAGAGATTCCTATAAGAATTGCCACCAGGGCAAGACTCAGAGCAATAAAGAGTGTTATTACCAGACCAATCTGAGAATAGAAGTGATTGGCTGTGGTCACAATTTGCAGGGTTACGGGCTTATTCAGGTCTGAGCTGAGTTTGATATTGTTTCGGGCATAGTCAAGATATAGGTTCTTATCTTCAGCCCCTGACTTTACCTTGATGCGCAACCACGGAAAACCCGACAACTTCGGGGTAACCGCATTTTTCACAATGCCGAAACTGGTTGCTATAACACTTTGTTCAATCACAAATAATAAGTGACTGCCACTGCTCTGCTGTATTCGTTTTGCCAGATGATAATCGAGATATGTGCCGAGGGTAACCACCCCGATTGTGTCGCCCTGAAACCTGATGGGCTGTGAAAGCATAAATGTGGGTTTTTTACCCGCCCTGATAGCGAGAAAGGCGGTGCTTTTGCCGCTTTCAAGGGCTTCGCGAATATAAGTGCGGTTATATTCATTCTGGCCGAAGCTGTTGAGATCATGGGCCCTGGCCAGCGCAACCCCATCTTTGCTGTAAATGTTAATTTCGCTGACACCGAGCTTTTTCAGCAGTGGCTGCACTGAGCGACCCATTCGGCGGGTATTTGCAGTAGTTGAAAGCAGCTCTTTAACAACCACGTTGCGGGTAGCAACCATCTCACCATAGATAGAAAGCTGGTCTTTGAAAAAGCTCCATGAGTTGGTGGCCGCCAGAGAACGTGCAGTCAAATCAGTCTGCATATTATTGTAAAAGGTGAATGTAAGAATGAAGAAAACTACCGAAAGTATAATGAAGATAGGCAGGCTCGAATTAAGAATGATTAGCTGAATCTTGCTCTTAACAGGCAACCCGCGCAGATTCTGATAAAGCCGTTCTGGCAATTGCAGTTTGCGCTGAATAAGGTCAAACAACGGTGCAAACAGTCGCAGCAGCCGTTGAACGAGGCTATTATTGGGCTCTTTGCTGTTCATATCTTCGAAGAAGGCCAACCGTTTCGCGTACAAAACCATAGTAGCCGGGCGATTTTCGTACCAAACCAACCGAAGTGAAACCACGCTCTCTGTCAAAGACAAGACGCCCATCAGAGGTTCTGGCATCGGGGTTTAACTTCTGTGCAGCCCGTAATAGACTGACACGCAGACGGGTATTAAGTTTGTGAGAAGCGCAGAAGGCCGCATTGGGTATGGGTGCAGTGCGCGCTATAACCCTGAGCGATTCGGGTTTACTTTTTAAATAGTTTTTCACCCCAATGTCAAAAGTTGCACCGGCATCAGCTGATTTTCTTACAACAGCCTGTATTACAGCCTCATGCGAACCTGCAAAAAAAATCTTGGCAAAGAACTTATCAGGGTTAATACCAGCTTTAAGCACCGTTGCCATGGGATAGTTATACCCTGAAGAAGAGGTCTTTTCAACAAAGGCCATCTTAAAGCCCTTGAGGTCTTTTAGCCTGGTCGCTTCAGCGTCGGCTCTGACAAAGATATACCCGCGGTAGTAATGCCGGGCAACCTCGCCACCGCTGGTATATTTATAGGTACCAAGATATTTGAGCTTGCCCTTCAGACGATCATAGGCCTGCACAAAGGCCAGCGGAGGAAAATCAGCAAGGTGAATCACACCATCAGCAAGATCAGTTTCTAGCTGGCTGTATTCATCGACGACCACCAGCTTAATGTTGACCTTTGCCTGTTCAGCAAGAAAGTCAATATAGGGCTTATAGGCGTAGCGGGTTTTTTCTTCGGTGGTCTGCTGAGTAACCCCGAAATTAATTGTCTGACTGTATTTCTGCTGCCTGAAATTATCAACCAGTATTCGACTGGTAGGTTTAGAATCTGGTTGCTCAACCACAATCTGTTCACCACAGCCCCACAGAAAACACAGCAATAAAAGCTTAACCTGAATTCGCACCTGCACATCTCAGTGGTTCTTTGATTTACCCGGGTCAAGTCTCTTTTTCTCTTGACCTCTAAAGCGGGGTCTACTAAAGACATATCATCATGAAAACGTTTTCTATTGTATTAGTAATGTGCCTTGCGATCTTCAGCTGTGGCTCTTCAGACAAAAAAGGCGACCGCCAGGGTGGCTGGCAAAAGCAAGACATCAATGCTGACAGCGTAAAGAAGGGCTACGAATTTCTGCAGAAAGAAATGGCTATCTCTCACCCTGATGTGAATCTGAAAAGTGTAGAAGAGGCCCAAACCCAGGTTGTTCAGGGCTATAAGCTGAAACTCAAATGCAAATATCAGAAAAAAAGTGAACCTGAGAAAAGTCTAAACGCTCTAATATACGTCGATTTGCAGAAAGCTCATACATTAGAAGAATTAAAACTCTAAAACAATTTTCAAAAATACCAGGGGGTCAAGTATGAAAATACGCACGATCTTGACTTTGTCTGCCTTCTTGCTGGGGTCACTAGTATGGGGGCAGTCATTCGATCCGACAAGTGTCAAACCAAAAGGTTGCGATGACACCAAATACAACTGTGGGCTGCGCTTTGCCAGCCAAGACCAGAGAGAAGCTGTACCCGAATCAGCTTCAAGTGGCATTCGCCACAGAGGCCTGCCTTCGAAATACGATCTCGCACCGCAAATGCCACCCATTGGCAGTCAGGGTCGCCAGGGCAGTTGTGTGGCATGGGCCACGACCTATGCTGTTAAATCGTATCATGAGAAACGTAAAAAAAAGTGGAGCTATGACCCACCCTTTCGTGGTGGCAAAGGCAACCACGTTTTTTCACCCGCCTATGTGTATAACCAGATTAATGGTGGCCGAGACCAGGGTTCATTTATTCACGATGCCTTTGCTCTCTTAGTAAAGCAGGGTGCAGCCCCATGGCGTTTGATGCCATATAACCAACGCGACTTCAGAAAGCAGCCCAGCTCAAGGGCCCGCCGAGAAGCCCGCAAATACCGGGCGCAGAGCTATAAACGAATCAGCTACAAGAACCTGAGTGCGATTAAATCAGAAATTGTCAAAGGTAACCCGCTGGTATTTGGCATGCCCGTTGATGATGCGTGGTATCGCTTAAAGCGGGGTGTTTATGACCGCGGTGGCGGAAAGAACTACGGTGGCCATGCCATGGCTCTGGTGGGTTTTGATGATAAAAAGAAATCTCGCCGTGGTCATCGTGGCGCCTTTAAGATTCTGAATTCATGGGGGAGAAGCTGGGGCGACAAAGGCTACGGATGGATCTCTTACCGACGCTGGCTGCAATTGCGGCCCTATACCTATGTGCTCTATGACAGCGACAAGCCTTCGCCGCAGCAGACAGAGTTTAAAGCGCCCAGCTATGTGCGTGCTACCCAGGGTACCTACAGTAATAAGGTTGTCGTAAGCTGGGGTCGAGTTAACGACGCAGCCGCCTATGGTGTTTACCGTAAGGTTCCCAAGAGTGATGAATATTCTTATATTGGCTACGCCAATAACAATGTCTACGATGACAAAAGCATTCAGAAAGACCTGTCATATAAATATAAGGTAGTGGCCTATAAAGGCCAGAAGCAGACCTCACTGGCTGACTCACCCATTGCCCAGGGGCATGCTGGCGGGGCCGGTGTTACCCGACCCGGCAAAGTTCAGAACCTGGCTGCAAGTACTTCAGGCCGCCGGGTTACCCTGAGCTGGGATGGTCTGCCCGAGGCATCAAAGTACCGCGTACTTCGCTGGGATTCGAGGCGAAAGCGCTGGCGCAACAAGGGTTTTGCCCGCAAGAATACCTACACTGACCGAAGGCCTGTTCGCAATGCGCGCAATGTTTATGCCGTGCGCGGTGTGAACAAAAAGGGTTATGGTAAATGGTCAAATACGGTTGAAATTGTACTGAAACAATCAACCACCACACCTACCAAGGTTTCAGGTCTGTACGCCACACAGGGTACCCATAAAGACAAAATCGTAGTCTCATGGAAGAAACAACCAGCTGCAACCACTTACTACATTTTTCGTTATGACGTCAGCAGCAAACAGTGGCATGGCCCAAAAACTACCAGCAGCAATTCACTGACAGACACCGACTCTTCTGTGAAAAATGGCAACTGGTTTGGCTACACTGTGGTCGCTGCTAATAGCGCTGGTCAATCTGGTTATGCTGAACCGGTTATTGGGCGCACCAACCCCAACGTGCAACGGGCTGGTATGGTTCCTGAACCGCCTAAAGGCGTGGCTTCTAAAATCAATAAGAAGAAAGGCACTGTGACCATCAGCTGGAAGAGAGACCGAAATGCTTTTCAATACTATGTTTTTCGCAAAGAAAAAGGCAGCGATGATTACAAATTCATTAAAAGCCTCAATGCAAAAAAACGCAGTTATACCGAAAAGATTCCAGAGCAGGGTAAACTCTACTTCTATGTAGTGAAATCAAAAACCGAGCTGGGCGGCGAATCTGAAAGTTCAAAAGAAGTAGCCGCTTTTATCAATGAGCCACAGATCTCAGTTGCACACCGTTTTGTTAAGGGCGATGGTATCAAAAATTTCGTCGGCAAATGGAAAGGTATGTACTGGCAGCCCTCAGGTCGACCGGTTGTGGTAGACATTGATATTTCGGCGAAGGGTGACAAATTTCAGGTTAACCTTAAATCTAACCTTGGCAAAAAGAAGAGATTTAAGGGTCAGTATGTTACTGGCAGCCAGTCGATTAATGCGAAGAAATTCAATCTTGATATCATTGAGGTCGAAGGCGAAGATATCGCCGAGGTAGAACTTGATGCAGGCGCAATTGATCGCAACCGCATCAAGGTTGTAATGACTAAAGCCGGCAAAGAATAAGATTAAACAGGGTGGCCAACTCTGGCCACCCTTTATTTCTCAGAATACAATTTATCTTCTAAATCGCGGGCACGTTTCTGGCTGGTGTCAAGAACTGCTTTTACCGCATTACGAAATTTATCAAGACTAATAAACAGATGTCGTTCGGCTTTCTGCCCGGCGGCTGATAAATCAAGATCATTCAGCTCATTATAGATATCTTCAAGATCTGAATTCAGGGCCTGAAAATATTCAAAGCTATGATTAGCTTTTTCTAAATCTTGATAGAGATGAGTAACATCCATGCAGGTCTAAGAGACCTGCGCGGTTAACATTGACTTATAGCGTTCTTTGTTGGCAGCACCAACAATTCGGTCTACCATACTACCGTCTTTAAACACAATAACGGTAGGAATAGAAGTCGTCTGGTGCTTCATTGCCGACTCAGGGTTTTCATCAACGTTAAGTTTAACGATTCTGGCAGAGTCGCCCATTTCTTCCTGCAGTTCTTCTAGAATAGGGGCAACCATGCGACAGGGTGCACACCATGGGGCCCAGAAATCGACCAGTACTACACCCTCTGAGGTTATCTGGTCAAAATTCTCGTCAGTTATATTCTCAAGCTTCATTATAGATTCTCCACCTTGAAAGCAAGTTACCCTTTTGTGTTTCTGTGGCCTGCAGCAATACGAAAGGCCTGCGATTTGTAAAGGTTAAAAACGACAAATCACCATTGAAGAATAGCCCACCCGGTTGCCGAAAATTACTCTATGGGTCGGCGATTCTTTAAATTGTTTTTAAAACTGGCGGTTGTGAAGGCTGCATTAGTCTTACTGGTCATGAACATATCACCGGCTGGCCCAAAGCAGGTAGTATTTTTAAAAGAACTGAAAGCAAGACCCGGGCTGTTTCAAAAATCAATGGGTGCTTCGTTACTGTTTCTCAATAGCCAGCTGATTAACGCCAAAAAACTGATCAATACTCAGGTTCAAAACAACTCAAAACTGAGCAAAGCTGTAACTCTGAGCAAACAGGCCTTAGCCGATGGTTATAGCAGTTTTAAGACAAAGCTAGAGAAACAGAAACCTGAAATGAAAAGCGCTTTGAGAAGAGCCATAGATAAGCTATAGTCAGCGTATTTCTTTCCACAATCTACCATGTTTCTTATATTCGAGCTTTGAAACCTGCTTGTTGTTCTGAAAGCGATAAATCTTCAGCTGAGTTATTCTGTTTCGCCGCAAAAAACGGCGTAGATTATAACGAATAAGGTAAGCAACTCGCTGGTCATCGATACTTT
>CAZHLC010000215.1:0-6813 GCA_964532545.1 uncultured Leptospiraceae bacterium
GAAACCAGGCTGAACAAATCAAAACTGAAAATGACGGCCAACCGTCGCCAGGCTGCAGACCCGTGGCAGATTTCTTTTAAATAGGCTCGCCGCTCTTTTTCATCAACTCGAGTACTGAACTGTACACAGCCTCAGGCTGTGAAAGAAAGGGGCCATGCCCGCAATTATCAAGCAAGATTGCCCTGGCCCGGGGGTAAGCTCTTTTCAGCTGCTCGTAACAACTCAAGGGCACCATGTCATCATCACGACCGTGTAAAAATAACAGCTCAGCCTCTACAACCGGGGCACTGCTGGCATAGTTAAGGGCCTTGAGAATTTCAAGATAGCGCACCAGACTCTTCTGCGGAAAGGTCTCATACTCAGTGAGCACATAGTTCATCACCGCCTGTGACCGCCCCCTGATAAAGCGAATCTGCGGCGCAAAGGGCCCCAGATCGCGGGCGGGCACCCGTTCAAGCTGCACGCTGCGCATTACGTCATAAAGAATGTCGTGGGCAAGGTTCCATTCGAACTTGAGAAAGCTGCCAATGGTTGTGACAGTTTTTATCTGCGAACCAAGGCGCTCAGCCGTGAGCAACGAAATGATACCGCCGAAGCTTGAAGAAATGATATGAATCTTTTTCTTTTTATGGGGTGCCAGCACCGTTTCAACCTCAGCCAGTAGTGATTCAAGGCTCAGTTCGCCAGTGAGTGGCTGCAACTCGCCACTGCGGCTGTGGGCCAGCACAGAGTATCCTAAAGAGTGAAAAAATAAAATACCCTCATAGAAAAACCGAAATGAAGCACCCAGGCCATGCACAAAGTAAATCAGCGGCAGGCCAGGCTTGCCCTCAAGAAACATAATATCAGTTTCAACACCATTGATAGTCTGGCGCTCAGCTGAAAACCGATCAAACGATGAGATGTTAATATCAACTGCAGCGAAAAACCGCGGCAGGTCTACCTGATTAACCGTGGGCTTTTTTTTACCGAAGAGAGGCATATCGAAGAGACAAGCATACAAAGATGTGCTGCCATGACAAGGGCTATTAAAAGTAGTCGACATGGCAACAGCTGCGCTTATTTGAGACTATGAAATACGCAGCCCTTTTCAGTCTCTTAACTTTGTCGCTTTTTTACTGCAAAACCCCGGTTACAAAGAACGGGGCAACCAGCGGTAACGGTTCGAGCAGCAGCACTTTCGTAGAAGATAAACAAACTGGCCTGATGAAAAATGCTAAATGGGGCACCAGCCTCAAAGAGGGCTGGCTAGATGAGGGCAAGGCCCAGGCACTGATTTCAAAATCTGGCAGCGTAGACAAAGAGGCCATGACCAAAGAGGCCCGTGAGCGCCTCGCATGGCTGCTACTGCTCGACAGTTACGACTTAACCCGGGCCGACAAAAATCTGGCAGCGCGCCTCGCGCGTTCTAAGGTCTTTAGAGATTTCGGCTCAGAAAAAGTCTTTGAACATAATGAAAAAGGTAAGGCCTTTGTTATTGTTCAGCGCTCTGCTTCAAATCTGAAAAAGAACTGGCAGAATATAATGTCGCGGGTAGAAGCCAAAGAACCCCGCCTCAGCAGTCTACGCAGAAAAAAATAATCAGGCGGGCAAATCAAAGGCCCCAATCGAATCTATAGCAAAAATTACCATCAGCAGGCGCTCGAGCCCAAGAGCGATGCCCGCAACCCCCTTCATATTCGGGGTAAGATGCAGCAGGGTCTCATCAACTGGGTGTTTTGACTTGCCCATGGCACGTCTGAGCTGGTTATTTTCTAACCACAGCAAACGAAGTTCTTCAGCATCATCTATTTCTTGATAACCGTTGGCCAACTCGACCCCTTTGTAAAAAACCTCAAGGCGCATAGCCCGGCCATTCTCGTTCAGCTTTGCCATACCTCTTAAAAATGAAGGATACTCTGACACACAGACAAGTTCATCGCAAGCACCAATCAGGGGCATGACTTTCTCATCAAAGGCCTGGTTAAAGGCCGAAATCTCTTGATGACTGGTGGCCGTTTCAAAAACAACACCGGCCTCTTTGCAGAGCTCTTCTACAGTATAGCTTTTTGTATTCACCTCAGCCTGGCTGACCTCGGTCACCAGGGCCCTCACATCATCAGCCAGTCTGAGATAATCAAACTCACGTCGGTACCATTCAACCAAGGTAAACTGGCGGCTGTGCAGCCTAGATAAGCTATCATCACGAAATACCCGGGCAATTTCATAAAGCCCAGGGCTTTCGCTGAGGCAAATTTGTTTTTTCAATTCAAACTCAGGTGAGGTAATCAGCACCTGCCCATCAACGGCGATGGGGTCAATATAGGGCTCAATGGCTGTGCTTTTTACCAGAGTCTGGGTAAGTGCTTCATGTAGACCCTGGCTTTTAAAGTAGTCACGAATTTTCGCGACGGCCTGGTTGCGTAACTGAAAGGGCTGCACCTAATCGTGACCAAACACCTGTAGCTCTTTAATATGCAGATAATTTGTGGTTTCAAGCTGCACTTTGACAACTCGCGCCCTTTTTTTAACAAAGAACCTGTGGCGCTCTTTACATTCTTTAATATAGCCAACCCGGCGGTTATCGATATAGACCACTGCCCGGTTTAAACGGTCTTTACAGCAATCAGAACGTTTTACCCTCTCAAAATTAAGTTTGATGTCTTTGCCACGCTGGGCAAAACTCACCTTCGCCAGATCAACCTTCTGCCAGCTGAGCGACACCCTGGGTCGCCGGCCAATTACCAGGGTCGGCTGCAGACCAAGAACCTGAGTCAACAGCTGGTTAAATTGATCGAGGGCAAAACCTTCGGCCACCGGTGAATCGCCTGGTTTTCTGCGACCATTCTCACCCACGGCCACCACCCGATACTGGTAGATGCCCCCTGGTTGGCTGCACGAAGGGCACCCGGGCCAACTGCTCAGCCGAATCTGGTGATAACCCAAACCCATTTTAGAATAGTCAAAATCTGCGGCCACAATGCTGCCGGTAAAAAAGAACAGTAGAAAAATACCCCGAATCTTCATCGGGATATTTGATGACTTAAAACAAAGAGTTCAAGTAAAAAATAGCAGCTCTTTGAATCTCTTGACCATAGAACAGGGCCATTCATGCTGAGCCCATGCGACGTCATTTAATCGTTATTCTGGCCCTTCTTGTCAGCAGCAGTCTGTGGGCCGAGACTTACCGGGTGGTACTTTATAGCACAAGCAAAAGAATTCACACCATTAAGGCCATCAGGCAGCATACTAAGATGAGACTGAAACAGGCCTACGAATTAACCAAACGACCCCGCAGCACAGTTCTTAAAACCAAGTCGAAGAAAAAGGCCCTTGCTGCCTATAAAGACCTTGTGGCCAATGGCGCCCGGGTTAAAGTATTCAATTCAAAGAATAAAGCCATTAAGGTTTCAAATGAACTGGTTAAACCATCAGAAATCAAAGGTAGGTTCAACGTAGTATTAACAAGCTACGGCCACAACAAGGTGGGTGTTCTCAAAGAAGTCAGGGCCATAACGGGCCTTGGTTATGCCGATTCTCTGAATTTACTTAATGAAGCACCGCAGGCCATCATCGTTGAGAAGACCAGCAGAAGCAATGCAGAGACTGTAAAGAGACGCCTTGAGGCCGCCGGCGGCATTGTTAGTATTCGCTGATGAATAAGGTCATCAAGCGCCTGCAAGAAATTGATGATGTTTCACTGCAATACCGCCTGACCACCGAGTACTTTGAACAAAAACTCAGCCCCACAGAAGAGAAAAAATGGCGCAGGCAGATCGTTGCATCAAAGGCCGTGCAGACCATCATGCAGAAAATGCACCCCGATGGTTATTGGCTGCAGAAGAACCCGCGCTCGGGTCAGGTTCTAGGTAAAGAAGCCGAGTATGGCGCCTTTGCCACCACCCATTTCTGCCTTGCCTACCTGAGTGAGCTGGGGCTGACCCGATCAAATCAGGCAGTGAACAGGGCCAGCAAACGTTACCTCGGCCTGCAGAAGCCCAGCGGTGACTGGTGGCAGAACCTCTCTTGCCTTATGGGCTATAACATTCGAACCTTTATTCGTCTGGGTTACCGCAAAAGCAGCCAGGTGCAGAAGGCCATAGACATGCTTTTAAGTATTGAACGCGATGACGGTGGCTATCTCTGTGATATTCACAATTTCAAATACAAAACCAAACAGGCCAAGAGCTGTATACGTGGGGCTGACAAGGTGCTGCTGGCCTTTGCAGAAATGCCAGATTATCACCAGCACCCAAGAATTTTACAACTGGTAGACTATTTTCTCGAGCGTGAGGTCATCTTCAAGCGGGGCAGCAAGACTGAGCACGCCCAGAAAGATTTCAGCGTGTTGTCTTTTCCGCTCATATGGCGGGCCAATGTCTATGAGATGCTTTATGCTCTATCAAAGATGGGCTACGGCAAAGATAAACGTTTGAAAAAAGCCTGGCGCCTGCTTGATTCTCGTCGAGATAAAGATGGCTTTCTACCCCTCGACTGGGAACCTTCAGAAGCCCCCTGGCGAGTGGGCCGCCGCGGCCAGCCCAACCACTGGGTCACATACTATGCCGAGCTGGCCAAAAAGTATGCCGGGCTTTGAGAGCCTACCACTTGATAATTGGTGCTGGGTTAAACGGGTGAGCCAGTACCCAGCGGGTGCCCACCTTCAACAGATTCATATGAAAGCCGGCATTGCTAAAGTTTTCTTTCACTTCATTTACAAATTCGCCTGAGAGCTCACCCTTAAGCAGGCCCAGTGAAAAATCGGCCAGGTCAGCTACCCGAAATACTTCAACCAGGGGATATTTGGGGTTTTCATAGGCCGTGATCTTATGATGCATATCAATCATCAAAGAAATCTCTTCAGCCCATGCATCAAGTTTGTTGGTCTGCAGGTACTGTTTAGCCAGCTCGACTGATGGGGGCAAATAATCAACCGTGTTATGAGTGAACAAACCCAGATCATGAAAGCAGGCGGCTATCATCAGCTTCTTCTTTTCTTCTTCAGTTACCGAGTGCAGTGCGAAGCAGAAATGCAGCATGCGGTAAACATGGTTACGATAACCCATATAGTTCTCGCCCATGGCCCCACGGTATGAGCCCAGAATGGTTTCAACCAGCTCAATTTCTTTTTCAATAAAAACAGACATAGGTGGTGATCTTTTTTTGAAAGCCGGCGTCAATGTCTTTGAAAGATTACCTGCTCAGGGCCGGCTGGTCATTGGTTACACAGTGAATGCCACCACCGGCCTCGGCGATGGCAAAGGCATCGATGAGATATACCTTACGCCGGGGAAAATAACCTGCCAGCTGGCGCCTCAAGCGCTTATTCTGCTTCTGGTTTCTGGCCTGCATGGCCAGCACGAAACCATTACCCACCAGCCAGTTGACATCACCCTCATACCATTTGACCTTCAGGCCGGCGGCGCGCACATCGCGGGCCAGCCTCTTTATGTTTTTCTCACCGGTATCAATAATTGCTACTGTATCGCGGCTGATAAAGCGGGCCATACCGTCGATATGGCCAGTGGTCAGGTCGGCCTGATCATAGCCATAGGCCCAGATAATCTTTTTCAGGCCGAAGGCCTTTGTTAGAATTTTTTCATGCTGGGCCTTTGACAGGCCGGGGTTGCGGGCCTTCTGGCAATGCCAGTTGATTAATAGAATACCCTCACCATTAAATTCGAGATTACCGCGCTCAAGCACATACTGGCCGTAATCAACCACCTTCAAAGAAAGCAGCCGCGCCATATTCTGGGGCATAACATCATCAAAAGTGAAAGTAACATCGGCCCCAAAGTTGCCGCCCCAGGCGTCGAACTTAAAATCAAGCAGCTGTAGCTTACCACCATGCTCAACATAGACCGGCCCATTATCTCTGAGCCATGAATTATCGGTTTTGTAAATATGCCATATGATTTTTTTGCTGTTCACTTTCTGCTGGGCAAGAAAGCGCCGGGCTTCGGCCTGCTCTTGTTGGCTACCCACGACCAGGTGCACTTTTTCATAGCGCAGCACCACCCTGATGATTCGGGCAAAGGCGGGCCGCAGCTTCTTTTCATATTTGTTCGGCCACTGCAGCCAGGTAGCCCCATGGGGCTCAAACTCGGCGGGCACTCGGGGTATTGTGCCCGCAAAAACTGTACTGATAAAAAAAACAAAAGCAGCAACAAACTGGCAAAATCGCATTTGCATCGAAGAAAACAGTAGTTAACCCGCTGCTCTGTCAAGGTAATTGACAGAGCAGCAGCAATGCCCAGAGTTTGTTCATGTCAGAATTTCCTACTGAAGATATGCAGCTGACCACAATTCTGGTGGTTGCCGATATAGCTAAAGCTAAAAAGTTTTATATAGACGCCCTGGGCGCTGAATACCACAGCGAGTATGGCGGCACCTCATTGGTTGTTCGCCTCATGGGTAACTGGCTTCTTTTGGTGACCCGGGGCGAACCAACCGACGACAAACCGGGGGTCTACTTTGAACCACCTGAAAACCTCAATCGGGTGCAGCAGTCATTTACCATCAGAGTGAAAGACTGCCAGGCCGCCTATGAAACCCTCAAAGGCCGAGGGGTCGAATTCTTAACACCACCTGTTGATTGGCAATATGAGATTCGTGCCTTTTTTCGTGACCCAGATGGTCACCTGTTTGAAATCAGTGAGGTGGGCCAAAGCAGCGAATGAGAGCAGCCCTTCTCTCTCTGCTGCTGGTCTATGTTCTGTCAGCCCATAGCCGGCAGGTAGAAATGTCTTTCACCCGGCCCGGGGCCAGCCTCTATGTAAAGATTTTCAAACGTATTAAACAACACCTGGGCACCATCATTGTGCGGCATGGTGG
>CAZHLC010000216.1:0-6798 GCA_964532545.1 uncultured Leptospiraceae bacterium
TCAAGGTGCAGCAAGTGTTTTCACCAACCCCCCTGGTTGAGAGTCAGGCACTTGCCTTCATTGATGATTTCTTTAGCCGATTTGAATACATCGTCACCTACAATGGTAAATCATTTGATATTCCCCTGATTCGCAGCCGTTTTGATCTTTACTGTAAAGAACACCCCAGCGAGTTTCATGAACATTTTGATATTTATCACATTATACGAAAGATTTTTTCACTGCCCCGCTACCGGCTGGCCGACAGCGAAAGAGAACTACTGGGTTTTGAAAGAGAAAACGATCTGCCTGGTTCATATTCGGGCCAGGCCTATTTTGAGTTTCTGCGCCATGGTGATCGTACTCTGCTTGATCGTATTATCGAACACAACCTCTATGACCTGATTTCGTTGGCTAACCTCACCACGTTGATCTCTGATGAGCTGCAGGGTAAAAACACCGAGGGGCCCAGGGCTGATAAAATCTACCGCTTTCATGCTGAGTTTCAGAAATTGCCCTTTCTTTATGAATATCTGAAAAGACGCCCACAGCGCGATGGTGAAGATTTTTACTATCTTGGTCTCGCATTCAAAAAAGAGGGCGATCATCGCCGTAGCGTAAAATTTCTGGGGCGGGCCTACAGGCTGGGCTTTAAAAAGGCGCTTAAACCACTGCTCACAGGCCTTTATTACTACCTGAAGAAGCCGCAACAGGCACTGGCATTAATCGATAAGCTGCTGCCCATTGAAGAATTTCGGCAGCAAAGTCTGCTGTTAGAAATTAAAGAAAAACTCGAGATGCGACATAACTAGAATTTTCCACAGACGTGGAAAACTAGTGGAAAAATAATGCAAGAAAAAAGAGCAAAATATGTACTTTTTTCTTATCATTTGGCCACGAGATTCGAAAATAACAACACCTGTGAAACAAACTGAATATGTATACTGAACGTTTAAAAAAAGTACAGAAAGCCATGCAGCCGGGCAGCATTATGGTGCTGGTGTCGGCCGATGAGCTTATACGCAGTCGCGACGTACATTATCACTACCGGGCCTCATCTGATCTGCTCTACCTCAGTGGCATCAATGAACCGGGTTTTGCGCTCATTATTGAACATGATGCAGAAATAACCGCCTTTGGGCGCAAACCTGACCCCACCCGCTCTCGCTGGGTCGGCGATTCAATTGAGGCGCCAGAGATTGCCCAGCGCCTCGGTATCAAAGAAGAGCAGGTAAAACCCTTTGAAGACTTCTGGGGCAAACTACCCTCATATCTAAAGAATAAAGAAACCGTATATTTTCCTTTTGGGCAGAATGGGCAGCATGATCAACAGCTACTGAAACTTGTGACAGCCACCGGGGCCAACGCCCGCGGCGGTGATTTCGGGCCCCACACCCTGGTGCATACTTCACAGATTCTGCACGAGATGCGCCTTTATAAAGATGCGGCCGAAATTGAAATCATTGAAACTGCAGTAAACATCTCTGCCCTGGCCCATAACGAACTGATTCGCTACAGCGTGAATCACCAGGGCGAAACCGTACATGAGTTCGAATTGCGGGCCCTGCTTGAGGGCATGTTCATTAACCAGGGCGCGCAAGAATGTGCCTATGCCAGCATAGTGGCCGGGGGCAATAACGCCACGGTGCTGCATTATCATAAATCAGATGCTGAGGTGCGTAAAGGCGAACTGGTGCTGGTTGATGCCGGTTGTGAGCTCGAGGGCTATGCCTCAGATATAACCCGCACTTTTCCGGTTGGGGGTGGCTTCAGCAAGGTACAGAAAGATGTGTACCAGCTGGTGCTTGATGCCCAGCATGCAGCCCTGGCTAAATGTAAACCCGGTGCAAATCTGGGGCAGATTCACAAAAGCGCCATTGATGTGCTGGCCGAGGGTTTATGGAACCTTGGCCTGCTGAAAGAAGTACCCGACCTCTCAGACGAAAAGAAACCCATGATTAAACCCGGCTCACTCAATGAGGTTCATGAGAAGAAACTGTATCGCCATTATTATATGCACCTGACTTCTCACTACCTGGGCCTTGACGTTCATGATGTAGGCAACTATTTCATTGGCAAAGAGCACCGCCCTCTTGAGCCTGGCATGCTTTTCACCGTTGAACCGGGGTTGTATTTTCCCGATGATTATGATTTTATACCCGACGAGTTCAAGGGTATAGGTGTGCGCATTGAAGATGACGTGCTTATTGAAAAAAGCGGGGCCCGCATCTTATCAGAGCAGGCCATCAAAGAAGTTGCCGACATCGAAGGCTAAGCGGTCTTCAAGGCTGCCAGCATCTCGTTAATATCAGTCGTTGGCTGGTTGCAGCTGAAGTCTCGGCAGACAAAGGCTGTGGCCTGCCCATCTAAAGACTTCATTTCAGCGGTAAACGGGGCCAGTCTGGCCAACTGAGATCTGTTATTTTCGTTCACATAGTGTAACACCATATTGGGGCAGAAGCTTTTCTGTAGGGCCGCCAGCATCTGGTTATCGCCCTCGCCCGCGGTAATCACCAACTCATATGATATTTCGCTGTAAAAATAAACGGCGTTCATCAGCTGGTTATAGGCCGAAGGTGCCTGACCCACCGAACCTGCAAAGGCCGCCCCCAGCTGCACAGCCCGCTCAAGCATTTCTTCTCTGCCAGTAAATTTATTCAGGCGCAGCAGATTCAGCATGGCCACTGAATTGCCTGAGGGCACGGCCCCATCATAGAGATCTTTTGATCTGGTGATCAGCTTCTCTGCATAGTCAGCAGTGAGAAAGTAGCCCCCATTTTTAATATCCCAGAAATGTTCATCGAGGGTGGCCTGCAAATCAAGAGCTGTCTGCAGATAGTGAGTTTTAAATGTGGCTTGATAAAGGTCTAGCTGCCCCCAGATCAAAAAGCTGTAATCGTCAAGCAGCCCGGTAATGGCCGCCTCACCGTCACGATAGCGATGGTAAAGCCGCCCGTCTTCATAGAGTTCTTTTAAAATAAAGTCGCTCGCACGGGCTGCTGCTGCGATATATTCGGGCGCTTCGAGAGCCTGCCCAGCCCGGGCCAGAGCTGAGATCATCAGCCCGTTAAAATCAGTGAGAATTTTATCATCTTTGAGGGGGTGTATACGTTCTTCACGCTCTTTAAACAGCTTCTCTCTGATTTCTGTAAAAGTAGCCTGTTTTTCAGTATCAAGAGGCTCTTGCAGGTAGGGAATATTTGAACCATTAAGCTGGCCGGTGGCCTCATCAGCAAAATTGCCTTCTGACTTAATCTGAAATAGGCTTTTGAAAAAATCAAATTCTGTTTCGTCAAGATGCTGCAATAATTCAGTTTCTGACCAGATATAGAACTTGCCCTCTTCGCCTTCGCTATCTGCATCTTCGGCAGAATAGAAACCACCCTGCTGGTCTGTCATATCTCGCAATACATAGGAACAGATTTCATGGGCCACCCGGGCAAAAAGAGGTTCGTCGCTGACCAGGGCTGCTTCAGTATAGGCCATGGCCAGCAGGGCCTGGTCATAAAGCATCTTTTCAAAGTGGGGTAACTTCCATACCTTATCAGTTGAGTAGCGGTGAAAACCAAAGCCAATATGATCATACACGCCGCCCAGGGCCATCTGCCGCAAAGTTTTCAGTGCCATGGTCTCGGCCCTGCTCTGGGGTTCTTTCAGAGCGTAGCGCATTAAGAAAGTCAGGTTATGAGGGGTGGGAAACTTTGGCTGTTCAGCAAAACCGCCGTACGTTTCATCATAGTGAGCCAGCAGCTGGTTGTATGCTTTATCAAGAGAGTCACGACTCAACGGGTGCCCCGCCTGGTTAGCAGACAGCTGATTGACGGCCCGGGTGATCTTTACAGCCGACTCATCTACTTCAGCACGGCGGTTCTGCCAGGCCCCCATAATGCGGGGTATCAGCTCGAACATACCAATGCGACCAGGTGCTGAGTTTTTCGGAATATAGGTAGCGGCAAAGAAAGGCTGCCCCTCGGGGGTCATGATGACGTTTAAAGGCCAGCCCCCCCGGCCTGTAAGCATCTGGCATACACCCATGTAGATGCTGTCAATATCAGGGCGCTCTTCGCGATCTACTTTTATAGAAATAAAAGATTCGTTCATCAGTTGGGCCACCTGCTCGTCTTCAAACGACTCGCGCTCCATCACGTGGCACCAGTGGCAGGTGGCATAACCGATAGAGAGAAACACTGGTTTGTTCTGGCTGCGGGCCTGCTCAAAGGCTTCATCAGACCAGGCAAACCAGTCTACCGGGTTGCTAGCATGCTGCAATAGATAGGGGCTTTTCTCATACTGAAGACGGTTGCCATTGCCGGCCATTGACGCTTCCTGCGCTGAATGCTGATCTTACAGCAGCTGCGCAATCTGCACTGCATTAAGCGCTGCACCTTTGAGCAGCTGGTCGCCGGCCACAAACAGGTCAATGGCCTGCTCGTTTGACAGATCGTTACGAATACGGCCCACCAGGCAATCATATTCTTCAGAAGCATCAATAGGCATGGGAAAATAATTTTTCTGGCGATCATCGACTACCCGTACACCCTCAAAGGCGTCGATCAGCTCGCGGCATTCTTCAACCGAGGGGCGCTTATCGTGAAATTCAATGTTGATACTCTCACTGTGAGCCCGCAGCACTGGCACCCTTACGCAGGTGGCAGTTACCTGTATATTCTCATCGTTAAGAATCTTACGGGTCTCGTTAATCATTTTACGCTCTTCTTGATTGTAGCCTGTTTCGTCGATGTCTGAGTTGTGCGAAAACAGATTAAACCCATAGGGGTAAGGCATTAATTCGGGTTTGAAGTCTTTGTTGTCAAGGTAGGCTCTGGTGCTGTCTTTTAATTCTTCCATAGCTGCCTGGCCTGCACCAGAGGCCGCCTGGTAGGTTGAACATACAATACGTTTCACCGGGTATTTTTGATGCAGGGGAAATACCGCCATCAGCATTATGATAGTAGAACAATTGGGGTTGGCAATGATACCCTTGTGCTGGGCTGCCGCCTCAGGGTTAATTTCAGGCACAATCAAAGGAACTTCTGGGTTCATTCGATAGGCCGAGCTGTTATCAATGAGAACAGCCCCTGAATTTACCACTGAATCAGCAAAGGCCTTAGTGATACTGCCGCCGGCTGAGAATAAAGCCACCTCGATATCTTTAAAAGAGTTCTCGGTGAGTTCTTCAACAACCAGTTCTTCACCGCGAAAAGTGACTTTATTGCCTGCACTGCGCTTTGAGGCCAGCAACTTCATGTTGTTTACCTCATAGCCCAGTCGGTCAATGACGCTGAGAAATTCACGGCCAACAGCCCCGGTTGCCCCGGCAATGGCCACGTTTTTAGCTTTGGCAAGTACCTGATTCATAGCTGATATTTTCAGAAATTGAGACCTGCTGTAAATCTAATTTAAAATTGCCGTAGAGGCTTTTTTACAACCCCGCTGATGGGTAATAAAAAGAGTTTGTCACACATGATATCAATTATAAAGCATGTTTTAGGCAAATGGCACATCTTTTAGCCGACGTAAAACAGTACTTACCCAACCTTATTTTAGAAGATCTGGCTGATCATCCGAAGCCGGTCAATAACCCCTTTGAATTGCATTTTGATGCTGCGGTTATGTTTGCTGACATTTCTGGTTTCAGCAAGCTGGCAGAGAAAATCACCAAAAATAACCCCAATGGGGTCAGCGAGCTGGCTGGCATTCTCAATATCTATGTCGACAAGATTGTTGATATCATCACCAACCATGGCGGCGACATAGTCAAATTCGCCGGCGATGCTACTTTTGCCGTCTGGCCGGTTACAGAGGGTAAGAACCTGGCTACCGAAACCCACCGCGCTGTGCGCTGCGGCATGATCATTCAAGAAAAGCTCAACAACTTCAAGGTAACCAGTGGTGTTACCATGAGCTTGACTGTGGGCCTGGGCACAGGGCCCCTGCATGCCATCTGTGTAGGTGGCATCTTTGATAGGTGGGAACTTTTAATCGCAGGCGAGCCCATGAATGAGGTGGCCAGGGCGGGCGGGCTGGCCGAGCCAGGCGATGTGGTGATATCACCCAGCGTGCGCCGCGTTCTTGAAAAGGCCAATCTTGGCGAGAAGACAGCCCCTGGCAAATTTAAAATGGTTGATATCAAAGAGACTTCAATCTCTTGCGCTCTTTACCGCCCTGATATTCCTGAAAATGCCAAAGACAAAATTCTCGCATTTATACCCAGAGCAATCATCACCTGGCTTGAAGAAGGTAAGTCACCCTGGCAGGCTGACATGCGCCAGCTTACCGTGCTCTTTTTAAAAATCGATAACTTTCAATATGACGATAAAACAGAGGTCGAAGAAGTACAGAAAATGATGAAGGCCATGCAAATTGGCCTCTACGAGTACTATGGCAGCATCAACCGCTTTGGGGTAGACGATAAAGGTGCGGTACTGCTGGCCGCCTTTGGGCTGCCCCCCTTTGGGGCCGATGACGATGCAGCCAAGGGTCTCAAAGCTGCAAAGCTGCTGATCGCCGAACTACAGAAGATTGGTTATAGCTGCAAAATCGGTATTTCAACCGGCCGGGCCTTCTGTGGCACGGTAGGCAATGAAACCCGGGCCGAATATACCATGCATGGTGCCAACGTCAATTTTGCGGCCCGGCTTATGCAGAAGGCCGAAACCGTATTGGTTGATGAGGTGACGTATGAGGCCTGCAAAGACCACCTCGAATTTAAAGAACTGCCCCCTATCACCGCCAAAGGCAAAGATGAGCCTGTAACGGTCTATGAGCCGATTTTTGCCGACTGATTGAAGCCCTGCCTCTCTTGACGGCCTGTCTCAA
>CAZHLC010000217.1:0-6781 GCA_964532545.1 uncultured Leptospiraceae bacterium
ACTTTTTCTAAGTTTTTTATTGACCACCCTTCTGTTCGGCCAGGCCGCACAAAAGAAGGTGGCTTTCAAATTTAAAAACGTTGCCGGTGCTTCGGGCTACCAGGTTGAGTGGTTGCAGACTTCTGAAGCTATCGGCAATGAAATCAGCGACAGTTCGATTGTACAACTCGTTGAAAAATTTCCGATTGAGTCGGTGATACCTGAAGGCTACGCCTACTTTCGTATTCGCACCTTTAACAAGATTGAGCTGCCGGGCCCCTGGGGCAAGATCTATGCCGCCAAAGATTTTATCAAAAAGAAGAAAAAACCTAAAAAGCTCTTCACCATGGTCGCGTGGAACCGGCAACAGAATTACCGCTTTCTACAAACTGAATATATCACCTTTGACTTTAACAAAGAGTTGGTAGACGCTAAGCAGGTCTACTATAAACTGAATAACTTTGACTGGGCCCAGTATTTGAACCAGCCCATTCAGCTTGAAGCTGAGGGTGAGTACAAGGTCGAATACTATACCCTGAATCAAGAAAACCAGCAGACCGAAATCAAAACCATGCGTTTCTTTATCGATCGCAGTGGGCCTGAAGCCAACGTACACATTGGCAGACCCCATTCATATTTTCAGGGCATGCACTACGTCAGTAAGAACAGCACCCTGACCATCGGCGTGAAAGATGACTTCTCGGGTGTTAAGGGAACCTACTACCGGGTCTACCCTCTGAATGGTAAGGCTGATACTGCTTTCAAACAGTACTATGGCACCATGATCGCTGGCGACCTTGGCCTGAAAGAATCACAGCCCTACATTCTTGAATACTACAGCATTGACTTTCTAAAAAACAAAAGCAAACCGAAGAAGCTGATCATCGTCGAAGACAATACAGCCCCTGTGGCTGTTATTACCGGTAACAATAAATCACAGGCCTTCAGTACCCGCCGGCTAATCAGCTGGCAGATAAACGATGCCAACTTTCCGGTGCAGGTCATGATGTACGAAAACGATGTGCTGGTGATGAACAAGACCCAGGGCAACTCACTACGCTACGACTTTATACCTTCAGGCAAGCAGGCCAAAACCGAGATTCGCCTGGTCATCAAAGACCTCTCTGATAACGAAAAGAAATACCGTTATCTCTTCGATTAAAACACCCCCGACATCATAGCAGAAGCACACAACTTCGCTTCTTTAGTTCTAAAACATTTAGCTGTTAAGCATTGCCGACTCATTTCTGACGCAGCCCTGTTACACTAAACAACAGTGTGCTCAAAAAAAGCGCTGCGCTTTTTTCTGAAAAAACTTTGAGATATGAACGTCTGCCCGTCTAATAAGGCATATCCGCGTTCCCGAGCGGGTTGATGATAAAGATGAAAAGAACCTCTGACACACAGACAAAGGGCTTTTCACCCATCACACACCCTTCCGGGCAGGAGCATTGCGGGGGGCAGCCTGAGCGACACTCAGGTTTCTTCTCTGAGTCATAAGGTGGTTCGCACGCCCCGGCCATTTAGGCCAGTTCCCCGGTCACTCACTCTCTTACTGAGCTGCCAGAGACTCAAGGCCCCCCGCAAGCCCTGCCTGACTTAACAGAGAAGGTTGTTGAAAACAACCTTCTGGCAGGGTTGTGTAAACAACCCTGTTGGCAGGCGGTTGAACCGAAAAAGCATGAGGCAGGCCTGCAAGGCCGCTTTAGCCGTCGTGCAAGTCGCACTGAACACCATTCTAATATCCCACCCCAATCATTTTTTGCCCTTTTCTGGTAGTTTTTTTGGATATTATGAACCAGTTTTGTTATACTTATTGTGCAGTGCACATAGTGCAGAGCCCAATGTAGAGGACAACAACATGGAAAAAGAAGTAAAAGACGCAGTAAATACCGGCCTTGGTGCTATTACCCTGGCCACCGAGAATTTTGAAGAATTACGCCAGAACACCATCGACTTTGTTGATGCGAAACAGGCAGAAATTGAGAAATTCTTCGATGAGCTGCAGCTGAAAGGCCAGACTGACAAGTCTGAGTTCTCGGTTGAGGTTCGTGAAAAAGTAAAAGAAGGTTTCAAAGCTCTGAGCGAATATGAGCTGAAAGCTAAAGAACTCTTCGATGAGTACTACGCACGTCTGCGCGTAGAACTTGGCAAATACGACATCGACCTGCCTGAATTCAGCGACATTCAGCTGAACATTGAAAACACCATCAATTCAGGTAAAGAGAAGATCAACAGTCTGATTCAAACTGAAAAAGAAGAAAACGCTACTGCTGAAGACGCGCAGGCAGCATAACTATGCACCCCGGCATTCTGCCGGGGTCATTTTTTTAAGAATTCTCTCGTAATAAAGTCACAATTTCACGGCTGAGACCCATTCCGGTAGCCCAGCTGAGGGCAGTACGACCCTGCTTATCTTTAAGGCGACCATTGGCACCAGCATCAACCAGTACCTTTACCAGACGCCGATCGCGATTGATAGTGGCCACCATCAGTGGCGTCATACCATATTTGTCAGCACTGTCAAAATCGGCACCTTTTTTAATAATAAATTTCACCATATTGCGATGGCCCATCTGGGCGCCCCACCAAACAGGGGTTCGATTGCCATTATCACGGGCATTAATATCGGCCCCGGCCTTGAGCAGGGCCAGCATCACAAAGGGGCGGCCAAACGACATGGTATAGTGCAGAGCTGTTTTCTGCTGTTTATCGGCCGCATTAACCTTCGCGCCCCGGCTCAGCAGCAGTTTGGCAATGTCTTCATAGCCCCACCAGCTGGCGATCATTAGCACGCTCTGGCCTTTCTCATTGGCAGAATTGGCATCGGCGCCTTTGTTAAGCAACTCTTTAACTCTGGGGGTGTGGCCCTTTTTTACCGCCACCATAAGCCGGCTGTTCAGGCGGGCCTGGTCTTTGACCACACCCGATTTAGCAAAAACGCTCAGTGAAATAACTGTACAAACAAGTAAAACTGAAATATATCTCATATTTTTCCCTCTGAATGGCGAATTAAGCGCGAATAAGTGTCTCTAATCTTTTATCGACCAGATGAGAAAAAGCTGAAGTCAATTTCAGTGGTTAATAACTTCTTCGATTTCTTTCAGAACGGCCCGCTGTTTACTGGTGCGCAGGTTAATTTCTTCAAGAATAGCAGAGTTGGCCAGCAGTGAGCTGCACAGAATGATGTTCTCTTCGATCAGGGCCTTCTTCTGCTGCCGGCTGAGGGTGGTCAGGCAGGTAACCGGGTGAACCTGCATCATATAAATCAGATCTTGTAACGTTTTCTTCTGCGGATAGTTCCACCCCAGTAGAGTCAGCTGTTCGCAACGGGCATACCTGATCGCATCAGAGCTGAAGCGGTTATTGGTGACCAGCCAGAACTCATCGAAGGGTGGTGTCTTTTTGCTTTTGCGCAGGTCATGATAGCGGGCATTCACATAGAGGGCCGTCTTCACATCGACCTTGGCATTGGGCTGGTTACGAAACTTGCATTCGATAAATATTCTTTTGTCTGCCTTTTCTGCCACCACATCGAGCTCATGGCTTATACAGCGCCCGGCTGCGGTTACGTTGGTGGTAGTTTTAAAACCCTGCAGGTTGAGAATCTCGGCGATCAGCTTTTCAAAAGCATAGCCACTGGGCCCCAACTGCAGCAGGGCCTTTTTCAGGCTGTAGCGGGCCGCCAGATGGCGGGCCTCTTTACGCAGAATTGAGTAGGCGGCCTGGTAAATCTTCTGCGAGCTGAGCGTGCCTTCTTTAAATTCTTTATCAATAATTTCAATAGTTCGGCGAATCAGCGTGTCTGAAGCACCAATCTTCTGCAGTGAGTTAAATAGTTTGTCTGCCGAGAAATCTTCGGTTTCACCTGATATTTTTACGACCCGGGCACTCATGGCTTTTCGATTTACAATGCAGCTGTGATTCAAACACAGCGCTATGTCTAATAAATCAGTGTTGGTATTATGTACAGGCAATTCATGCCGCTCTCAGATTATGCACGGCTTTCTAAAACAGCAGTCTTTTCTTGAAGTGAAAAGCGCCGGGGTCGAAACCCATGGGGTCAACCCGAAGGCCATTGAGGTTATGAAAGAAGCAGATATAGACATTTCAGACCACACCTCAAACAATGTCAGCGAATATGAGGGCCAGAGTTTCGATTATGTGGTAACCGTCTGCGACAGCGCTAAAGAGCGCTGCCCCTATTTTCCCGCGAAAACCAGGGTAATTCATCAGAACTTTCCCGACCCGGCCAAAGCCACCGGCAGCCCCGATGAGATTATGGCCGAGTTTCGCCGGGTACGCGATATGATCAGCGACTATTCAACTAAGTTGGTTGCAGAGTTTAAAGAAGGAATTTAAGTCTTTCGAATTTACTTTTTGCTGCGGGGCAGGCTCTTGTAAAGAAACACCCCGGTTAAACCAAACATCAGCAGCGATAACATGGGCACCCCGTTCATACCCATAAAAGTCTCTATAATGGGCCCTGGAGTGTTTTCTGATATCGCAAACATGGCGCCAGCCAGAATAGTGGCCCCGGTTAATATAGGGTAGAGACCGGCCCGGCGGGGCTTTTCTTTCACCCTGGGTTCAGCTAACTGCACCTGCAGCTTACCGCTGGTGACCATATTCATGGTTTTCAGCAGATTCTGGGGCAATCTCTCGAAGAAATCCATATAGTCAGGTAATGAGTTGAGCACAGATTTGCCAACCCGCAGTGGTGAAAAGTGGGTGCTGAAAATGTTTTCAAGCAGGGTTTTTGAAGCTTCTTCAACCTCAAGTTCTGGGTCGAGGCGGTGAGCCACTGACTCTACGGTAATAAGTGCTTTAGAAGATAGAACCAAGTCGCTGTGAAAATAGATCTGGTTGCGGGCGCCAATATTCATGGTTTCGAAAATTAATTTTCCCATTGAATAGCCGTGAAAACCGGCACCTGACCAGCGCCCCACAGCTTCTGCCATCTCTTTTTTAAAACCTTCAGGATTAGCGCGGGGGCCCTGGGTAGTCAGATTAGCGATGTATTTCACCGCAACGTCATATTCTTTGCGGGCCAGATAATAATAATAGAGAAACATGTTTCTTCTGACTTCTTCAGAAAAACTGCCCACCATACCCAGATCAAGCAGACAGATTTTTGAGCGCCCCACAATCAGCATGTTGCCCGGGTGGGGGTCGCCGTGAAAAAAGCCGTCAACAAACAGCATCTTGATTACGGTATTGGCACCAATGCGGGCGATTTTGCGGGTATCGATACCCAGCCTTTTCAGCTTTTCACCATCATCGGGCTTAACCCCGTCGATGTGCTGCATGGTGAGTACTTTTCTAGATGTATAATCCCAGAAGATTTTGGGGAAAATAATATGGGGGTCATCAGAGAAGTTTTCTCTGAACTGGTCTGAATGCTTGCCTTCTTGCGTAAAATCAAGTTCACGCATTGTATAATCAGCAAACTCTTCAACAAAGTTTACCGGGCGATAATCGCGCAACCCGGGAATACGCTCCATCGTGCTGGCCAGACGGCGCATGATGTTAATATCATCGGTAATCAGCCGCATGATACCGGGCCGCTGCACTTTTACCACCACACGTTTGCCATTCTTCAGAATGGCCATATGCACCTGGGCCAGTGACGCAGCCGCAATGGGCTCTTTATCAAATTCTTTGAAGATTAAATGCAGTGGCAGGTTAAAGTCATCTTCGATGACCTTTTTAATGGCCTGATAGGGCACCGGCGGAGCCTGATTCTGCAGCTTGCGCAGCTCATCGGTAATACGCTCAGGCAGCAGATCGTCGCGCAGTGAAAGAATCTGCCCCAGTTTTACATAGGTGGGGCCAAGACGTTCGAGAGCCCGGCGAAACTGAACTGCGAATTTTACCCGGCCCTTTTCTCGCCTGAAAACCCTGCGCAGCAAACCTGCAACGAAACGTTTGCCCAGGGTGCGGCGGGTTAAACCTTTCTGGGTGTATAATCGTGAAAGGAAAACATCAATGATGAGATCGATGATGACTCGAATTACAGCGAACACCCTGCGGGTTTCGGTGTACGCTCTAAACATAGCCATAAGGCAGTAAAAGAGGGTTTATGAGACACCGCGTCAAGATATTTCGCACTTTAAAATACAAATCAGATGTTTTTTTAAGTGTATAGTTTTTTTACACTTTGCGGGGCAAACAGAGCCTGCGAAAATGCAGTTGATGAAAGAGAAGTTGCTCAAACCCACCTTCTTGAACTACTTTTTTGTTGGTCTGGTGGTTATGATGCTGGCCTTTCTGGGCCAGGGGCGCCTGCACATGAGCGACTTCAAGGTCTACTATGGGGCCACCTCTAACTTCTGGGGCTGGCCGATTGATTATAAAGACTTTGGCCTGGGCAGCAAGCCCACTGGAAAAGTGTATTTTCAGCCCTACGGGCTCAGCTCGGGCAACTTTAAGTATGCCCCCTTTGCTTTGTTTGCCATCACACCGCTGGCAACCCTGCCCTGGCAGGTGGCCCGCATTATTTTTTACCTGCTTACGACTGTGGCGATAGTGGTCGCCCTCACCTACAGCTTTAAACAGATGGGCTGGTTTCGTACTAAGGGCCGCTTCTTTACCCGTGACAGTCTTGCTGTGGGGCTGCTGGCCCTGATTACTGGCCAGCACCTTTATCGCGAACTATGGCTGGGAAATATCAACGCACTACTACTGTGCCTGGTGCTGCTCTCTTTCAGCCTGACCCTCAACAGAAAACAAATTACTGCGGGCATTGCCCTGGGTTTGGCCATTGCGCTGAAACCCCACTTTGCACTCTTCTTTGTTTTTT
>CAZHLC010000218.1:0-6780 GCA_964532545.1 uncultured Leptospiraceae bacterium
GGCCCGTAAGGCCTCGTGGGTGCCAGCGGTTTTAATCTTTATCATTGTTGCGATTCTTTCAGCCATGGCCTGGGTCTATTATCTCACCATGACGCTTTTTCAATTCTAGGTGCCCGCTGAATCAATTGAGAGTATGCTCACCGGGGGTCACCCCAACTCACTTGGCAGAACTCTTGAAGTGGTTGAGCTGGTTCTCAAAAACACAAAGAAACTGGCAGAGCTTTACAGTTGTTACTCAAGCAAAGATGAAGTTGTGAGGCTGAGGGTTTCAAATTGTTTCAAACGTATTACCAGAACCCATAAGAAGCTGGTGGTACCCTATATCGATAAGTTTCACTCTGAGATATCGAAAATAAACCAGCCATCAACAATGTGGACTCTTGCGACGCTCTTCGATGAACTTAAAAGCGAGATGAGCCCGGCCCAGATCGCTTTATCGAAAAAGATTATGAAAAAGAACCTGCAAAACAGCACAGACTGGATCGTGCTGAACACCACCATGCAGGTTCTGTTTGACTGGGCCCGAGACGATGGCCGCCTGCGCAGCTGGCTGAAACCACATCTGCAGAAGTTTACGAAAGAGACCCGCAAATCTGTGGCCAATCGGGCTGTGAAACTCTTAAAAGAATACAAGTAATAGTTGGCAGCAGGTAGCATAGAACCAAGACCGTCTTATGCAGCCACGTTTAGTTTCAAGTGCGGGGGATATTCAGACTTGTTATGAGGTTATTTCTGAATTAAGGCCACACTTAGCCGCCGATGAATTTGTAAAACGCGTACAGCAGCAGATGAGTACAGGTTACCAGTTGGCCATACTTGAAGACGGGGCTCAGGTAGTCTGCGCTGCAGGCTTTCGTTATGGTGAGACTCTGGCCTGGGGTAAATACCTCTATGTCGATGACCTGGTTACTCTGCAAGCAGCCCAGGGGCGGGGTTTTGGCAGAGCCATGATAGAGTGGCTGCTGGCTGAGGCTGCGCGTAACGACTGTGACCAGTTTCACCTTGACTCAGGGGTACAGCGGGCCCCAGCCCATAAGTTCTATTTCGAGAATGGTTTGTCAGTGAGCAGCTTTCATTTTGTAAAAAAACTCTGAAATTCAAACCGGTTCAAGAACAAAGAAGAAATGATCACCTCTGCCGCGTTCGGCATTGGTGCCGCCTATGCCCAGGTATAGGCCATTGCCGATGGGTTTAATCTCATCGTAGAGCAGGTCTTTCACCGGGTCTGGCAGAATTGACACATGGTAATTCATAGTAATTGTCTCAGTATCACGCCAGCGTGAGCGCCCAATTCTTGGTTCAAAAGTGGCCAGGGCAATGCGCGGTTCAAAAAAGAACCAGTTGCCCAGAGCATGTAGAAAGTTAATGCCATAGGGCATGGTTTCGAACAGCAGCCACTGGGGCAGCAGATGGGCAAGGTCGTCGGCCCCCTGGTTGTTCAGGCGGGTCAGGGTGTGGCCCCTGAAGCTCTGCTGGTCTGGTACAACGATTTCTCCTGGCTTTACATAAAGGGCTTCAAGCTGGGCAGTATTCATTCCTTTTAAAACTGGTAATGATAGATTAGACATCTTGGCCTGCCTCTTTAATAATGTTTTCGGCCATCTGGTTGGCCCGCCCATTGGTTATCTTCTACTTTAGTATAATCGAATAAGTTGTGACTGATTTGTCAATCACTCTTTCTGCCAGGCGGCCCGGGCAAGCTAATAACTCACTCGACAGTGAAGGGCGCCCCAAAAAAACAGAAAAATGCAAAGAGTACCATCTTTTCTTGAGCTGGCCAAAAACTACCGGGCCGTTTTCTTTGACGCCTTTGGTGTTTTAAAAAATCATCAGGGCATCATCACAGGTGTTTTTGAAACCCTGAAAAAACTGCAAGAAGCAAATATCGATTACTTTGTTATAACCAACGATGCTTCGAAGTCACCCGAGGCCATGGCTGAATCTTATACTCACCCAGAGTGGGGGGTAATGATTCCCCCCGAAAGAAGTATATCATCTGGCCTGTTGGCCTGTGAGTTTCTAAAGGCCAAGATCAAACCGGGGCGGGTGGCCTATCTGGGTAAAAAACCATCAGAGTATTATATCACCACGGCTGGCCATGAGGCTGTGCCCATCAGCGAAATAGATGACTACAGCACCATTGACGCCTTTGTTTTTCTCGATGATGAGGGTTTTGACTGGTTCTCAGATATCAACCGGGTGGTGAATCTGGTTCGTCAGGTGACCATGCCGGTAATGATTGCCAACCCCGATTTAACCTACCCAACCCGGGGCAGTGAAGTGGCCATTGCGGTGGGCTCACTGGGTAACATGCTTGAACATATCACCGGTAAAACCTTTCTGCGTTTTGGCAAACCCGATACCCAGATCATGGCCCATGCCTTTACCCGGGCTCTCGAATATATTCCTGATTTGGGGCGCTCAGAAGCACTGATGGTGGGTGATACTCTTGATACCGACATTATCTCGGCTAACAAATTTCGAATCGATTCTTGCCTTGTGCTTTCAGGTAATACCCAGGCAGAAAAATATGAACGAATGGTAGATGCTTCGAGTATTATTCCGACTTTTGTTGCTGATTCAATTAACACCTGAGAGATAAATATGAGCGAATTGCCTTTGATTGTACGCAAGGCCTGGCAGGTTATTAACCCGGGCCAGATTGAGTCTTCGGCCAACCTGAGCCGCAATGTTTCAACCAACAGCGTGTACCGTATCGTTTACGATGGTGGCAAAACGCTGATCTGTAAAGTTTCTGGCTATGGCACCTTTGAACACTTTCTTGAAGACCATATGGCTCTGATTGACTGGCGCCAGGCCATGGCCGGCACCCGCTTTGAAAACCTGCTGGCCGAACCCATTGCCGAAAACAATCATTTCTATGCCTATACCCATGACGGCACCTGGGTGTCATTCTACAGAGAGCTTGAAAGCACACACATGCTGCCAGCCATTCTCAGTGATACTCAGATCAAGTGCCTGGCCCGCGAGATGGCCGAGCTACATCATATTACTGAAGAAAAAAGTATGCCCCATATGGAGCCTGCCAAGTCGCTTGAAAGTGATACAATGGTGCTGTGGCGCAGCCTTGATAATGAGTACTATATTGATCATCTGGGGCTTAAAGTTAAAGAAGCAGACTTTTTGAAAAAACAATGTGAAACCCTGCTGAATAATCTTGAGAAGTTACACTACCATAAGTTGCACCGTATGCCGGTGCTGGTCGACTGGAATCTGGGCAACTTCGGGGTTGATAAAACCGAGGGCGATTTCACCATGCTGGGCCGGTGGGATTACGACTGGTTCAGATTCGAACCCAGCGTAATGGATTTTTATTTTCTCAGCAGAGTGGTGCGCTCTGAAGGTGATAAAACAGACTTCAGCTATGTACCCTATCACCTGGTTGAAGACCGCTTTATTCTTTTTCTAAGCGAATATACGAAGATAAGACAGCTACCCATAGAAGAGTACCGCTTTATGCGAGAGGCCTATCGTTTCTTTATTCTTAACTACGTGATTAAAGACGGGCAGAACTTTTTCAGGGCCGACATATATCGCCGCCTACGCGATGAGGTGGTTGAATTCTACCTGAGTCACCTTGATGAAATCAAACTCGAAGATAAAAACATTTTATCGCAGATAAAACTGGCCTGATTAAAGAGAGGCAAAGTTTTTCAGGGCCCGACGCAAAGAGCGTTCGCCCTGGCTTAATACCCCGCTGCGCCAGCTGGGCTCTGAGGGATAATACATCTCAATAAAACGTTTTTTTACCGCAGCCCTGGTGCGGCTGCTGCTATAGCCAGAGAAATGCCCCTGGTTCTCAAGAATCATGGTATGCAGCGATAAAACTGCACCCTGCTGGGTATGACTATCGAGAGTTCCGTATTCGAAAATCATGGGCACCAGCAGCTGGCGACGCCCCACCAGGCTGGTGAGATAGTTTACAAATTCGCCGGTAACGCGGTAGAAACCCTCGCTGCCGCCCCAGTCTATGGTTTGGCCTTGAAAGGTCTGCTCAATCAGCCGTTTTGTTTTCTCTGTTTTTGCCTCAGGAAATAAATGCAGCTGCCCCCGGCGCCCATAGCCTGTGTGTATGTCTATGGCCAGTATCTTCTTGTATTGGCTCAGAATTGGTGGCAGAAAATTATCAATGAGCTTCTTCTGCTGGGCCGGTCTGGTTCCGCCAAAGTAGATTCCCCTTCGGTGTTTGTATTGCCCTTTGACGATGGCCTGGCCTATTTGATCGGTCTGATGTTTTTCAAGCAGTGGCTGCAGGTGCTGGGCAAAGGCACTGGCATCAAGGTCGCCTGCGGTAACCTGCCCCCGGGGGTTGAGAAATGTGTTTAGCTCAGTGTATAGTTTATTCTCTGTTTTATACAGTGAGTTGCTGTGGCCGAAGTTGCGGTTCAGGTCTACGTTAAGTTCATCGGTGCGGCGCATGTACTTGAAGCCATAGGGGTTAAGGCCATGTAGCAGTAGCAGGCTGCTTTTGAATTTTTTAAACATCGCTAGCTTTTCTGCCAGTAGATAGCACTGCAGTGCACTGCCGGCATAGCCTTCGATACCGTGCAAGCCGCTGCTTAAAACCACCAGGGTGTCAGCTTCGGCTATGGGGTGGTAGCAGTAATCAATGGTGAGGTCGTTATCGGTGCCAGTTAACTTGAGTGGGTGTGAGGTGAGCCCTACCCTTTGGCTCAATGAGCGAAACTGCGTTCGACATTGAATGTAGGTGTTTAAAAAGTAGCCCACTGGCGCAAATTTGATTTCTTTGTGAGCGCGTAAAATGGTTTTGCCCCCGGTTTAGAAGCCATAAAATTGACTTTTGCAATAGACGACCCCCTGATTATTTTATACATTATAAGCTTCGAAAACTGATAGTACCGCGAATAAGCTGGTATATTAAGAGATTGACCCCGCCGCATTGCCTGGCGTTGTGGCCAATCTCGCACTAAGGCATTGGTAAAAATATGGATGAAAAACCCCTAATAGTTCAATCAGACAAAACCCTTCTTCTTGAAGTCGATCACCCTGCTTTCGAAGAGGCCAGGCTGGTGATATCGCGTTTTGCTGAGCTCGAAAAATCACCTGAGTATCTGCATACTTACAGAATTACCCCCCTATCTTTATGGAATGCTGCGGCCAGCAAGATGAATTCAGAAGAGATTATCGATGCCCTTTACAAGTACTCAAAGTATCCTGTGCCCCAGGCTGTGAACTCAGAGGTCGTGACCCAGATCGGCCGCTACGGCAAACTGAAGCTGCAGCGCGATGACGCTGGCGACCTGGTGCTGCACTCGGTTGACCCCAATTATATTAAAGAGATTCAACGCAGCAAAAAAGTACAGCCCTTCATCGAAGGCCCCAAAGACAAAAATGCTATCTATGTAAAAGAAGATTTTCGCGGCCATGTAAAACAGGCTCTCATTCGCCTGGGCTACCCGGTTGAAGACCTGGCAGGTTATGATGCCGGCAACGAATACAAATTCGACCTGCTTGAAAAATGCAAAAATGGTAAAGAGTTTGATATTCGTGACTACCAGAAGCTGGCCATCGATTCTTTTTATGCCGGTGGCTCGGTTGAGGGCGGTTCGGGCGTTGTGGTACTGCCCTGTGGTGCCGGCAAAACCATCGTAGGCATTGGTGCCATGCATGCCGTCGGGGCCCAGACTCTGATTCTGGTAACCAACACCCTTTCAATTCGCCAGTGGAAATCTGAACTGTTAGATAAAACTAACGTAACAGAAGAAGATATTGGTGAATACTCTGGTGACCGTAAAGAAATCAAACCTATAACAATTGCAACCTATAATATTATTACCCATCGTAAGAAGAAAGGTGGTGATTTTACCCACTTTCATATCTTCTCTTCGAACAACTGGGGTTTAATTGTTTATGATGAGGTGCATCTGCTGCCAGCCCCGGTTTTCAGAATGACCAGTGAGCTGCAGGCCAAAAGACGCCTTGGTCTCACTGCTACTCTGGTACGCGAAGACGGTCTTGAAGAAGATGTGTTTTCACTGATTGGCCCCAAGAAGGTCGACGTACCCTGGAAAGATCTCGAAAAACAATCGTGGATCGCTGAAGCACAGTGTGTTGAAGTGCGCGTTCCCATGCGTAACCTCATGCGTGGTATGTATTCAGTGGCTGATGACCGCGAGAAGTTCAGGCTGTCATCTGAAAACCCAGAGAAGCTGCGCGCCATTGGCACCCTGCTGAAGCATCATACTGGTGACCAGGTGTTGATCATCGGCCAGTACCTTAACCAGCTGAGGCGCATTTCATCACGTTTTAAACTTCCGCTGATTACAGGTAAAACCCCCCTTAACGAACGTTCAGAGCTTTACCAGGCCTTCAGAAGCAAAAAGATACCGGCCCTGGTGGTATCAAAGGTGGCCAACTTCTCAATTGACCTGCCCGATGCCAATGTGGCCATTCAGGTCAGTGGTACGTTTGGTTCAAGACAAGAAGAAGCCCAGCGTCTTGGTCGAATTCTGCGACCCAAAGATACCGGTAATTCGGCTGTCTTCTATTCACTGATTACTAACGAATCGGCAGAAGAGCGCTTCAGCCATAACCGCCAGCTGTTTCTTACTGAGCAGGGCTATGAATATTTTATCTATTCATACGAGCAGTTCAGAGAGAAATTTGGTTCATACATTAAACTGCTTAACGAAGAAAACGCCAAAGGCTCTAAGAAAAAAGAAGAACTGGCTGTTAAGTAATGAAGGCCCTGCTGTTGCCGGCTTGTTTACTGGCCGGCTACTTCTTACTGCATATTCC
>CAZHLC010000219.1:0-6056 GCA_964532545.1 uncultured Leptospiraceae bacterium
AAATGGCAATAGAAGAAAACCGCGAAGGCAATGTGGTCGAACTAAAACTTAATTTTAATACAGACAATACTCTCACCGAAGATGCCCTGAACGAATTTGCAGATGTTCTGCAGAAATACAGCAAAGACGAAAAGCTCAAAGTATTAATCTTATCAAGTGCCTCGAGTAACTATTTTTCAAATGGCCTTGACCCCAACCTCTTTGTAGGCGCCGATGAAGAAACCGTAAAAGAAAAATTCAGAATGATCGGGCGCTCTAGCAATGCGCTGATGTTTTTTCCGGTGCCGGTGATCATGATGATCGAAGGCCACTGTATGGCCATGGGGGCCGCCTACGCCATTTCTTGCGATTACCGCTTTATGGCCGATGGCGCGGGGCGCATTGGCTTTCCTGAAGCGTTGATCAGCATGCTGTTTCCGGTTCTGCCTACGGTGATGTTAAAAGAGATTGTAGGCCTCAATAATGCCAAACAGCTGCTCTATTCAGGCCGCGCCGTAAAAGCCAAAGATGCCCATGACATCGGGCTGGTCGATGAAGTCTATGCAGCAGCTGACATTAAGCAGAAAACCTGGGCCTTTGCCCAGCGCCTGGAAAAGCACACCCGCGAAGCCCTCAGCGGCATTAAACAGTCAATGCGGGCCTACCCCTACCAGCATGCCATTGACACCACCGGCGACTGGGATCTTGAGCAGATTGGCAGAACCGTTGCCTCAGACAATGCGCAAGAAGGTTTTAAATCTATTTTAGAGAAGCGCCGGCCGGTATTTAAAGACTGAATCAGCGACCGCGGCGCTTTCTGCGTATCTTGCGTCGCTTTTTCTTTTTGGGAGTTTTTGACTCTTCTAAGGTATCATCTTCGAGGTCGAAGGGGTTATCGATATCTTTTTCTTGATTCTGAAATTCAATTACCTTACGCAGTTTTCTGCTGCTGCGACCACCGGTAGAACCCCAGACATAACGATAGGTTAACCTGAAGTTATCACCCAGCAGAGTCTGGGGCACCCAGGCAAAATCAAACCGGTGTGATGAACCGGCCTTGTTAAACTTGAAGCCCATACCTACAGTAAGGTTACGTTCATCTTCAAGCAGCTCGCTGCCGGCCCGCACCGCAATCATCTCTAGAAAGGTCAGCTCGAGGCCGGTGCCCAGTACGATATTGTTGCCTATGCTCTGGGTAGCATCAAATGATATAATGGCATCTTCTTGCAGTGTTTTAAATACTTTGCGTGGCCCACCAAAGGCCCTTACGATACTGCTCATAAAAAAGCGATAGGCAAAACCTGCTTTAAAGGTCATGGGCAACGGATCAGATTCGTTGACAAAGGCAGAAGCAAACCCAACATTCAGAATGCTTAAACCAAAGTGCAGGCCACGTAACTTAGAAGACTTTGGCATAAGATAGGCAACACCAAGGTCTGTGGCAAAACCCATAGATGAGGCATCGCCCAAACTCTGGTGAATATACTTTACACCAATACCGAAGGGCATATTGCGAAAAATTTTATTTCGTTCTACCCGGTTACCCCAGTAAACACCGGCAGCCAGGTTCCACGCGGTGAAAGAACCAATGGCGTCGGGTGTATTCGTGGTAATGGGTATGGCACCATAGTCAGTATAGTTGAGATGAAAACCCCAGTTGCCATAGCCGCCGAAGGGGCCAAAGCCCCGGGGCGTATACTGGCGCTGGAGCATATACTTGCCGTTGACCACCTTGGCGCCCTCGGTGAGGCCATCATCAAAGCCATTGAGCTTCATGGTTGAAAGATTAAACTCTTTGCGACCCAGCATACCCAGGCTGGCCGGGTTACTGGTAAAGCTGTCTGAGTTATCAAAAACTGCCACCGAGCTATTGCCCATGGCGCTGATGCGGGCATCTGAGGTAAAAGTAAGAAATTCAGCAGTGGTGGTACCAATGGCCGCAGAGGCCCAGCCTGCATCGATCAGCAGCAGAGAGAAAAATATGTATGCTATAACACGTACCATGGGCGCAATTTTCCCGGTTGCTATCTATTTTCGACGTCGCCCGCTGGTAATATCCAACTAACCTGTAAAAAAAAGAGAGAAAGCAATAAGTGACATAAAAACCGTGCTGTTTCTTCTTTTAAAATACCGCGAAAAATTGGTTACAATCAGGCTGTTTTTTTCGTCATACAGCTGTTAGAGGGTGACCTGTATTTCTAGCATAAATTTATCGTGAAAAAGCTGAAATTACTGATATTTTCAAGTCTTCTATTGCTGGCAAGTTCGGCCCAGGCCGGGCAGGTACTGAACGTAAACTATACCAATATTGACAGCAATACCATTGGCCGGGCAGCAGCGAGCCCCGTCAGCTACAGTTTTACTCTCGATGATGGCGGCACCCCGGTCAATGGCCCCCTCAACAACAGTTTCTTTGTGCTGCGGGTCTACAATTCGGCTGATGTCGATGTCACCACCTTCTTCAACACCACTGTTGATTTTCCCGGGCCGGGCAACAGTGGCACCATTACCATAAATCCCAAATTTAACGCCCCCATTGCCGGTGGCTACTACATTGGGCTGGCCAGAAACGATGACGGCGCCTATGAATTTCCTGAAGAGACCACCAAAAACCCAGGTGATCTGGCCAATGGTGAGTTCAGCGTAACCAATGCCAGCCTGCACATTGTCTACCAGGGCCTGAGCGGCTCACCTCTGAAGCAGCAAGATGGTAATAACGCAACCTATACTTTTAAAATATTTTATCCCGATAACAATGCCGAGCTGACCTCGAGTGGTTCAAGCCTGGCGGTTAAAGTCTGGGATGGTGCTGCTGATGTCTCATCACAGTTTAATATTTCAACCCCGGTTTTTAATGTCTCTCAGTGGGAAGTTAACATTCAGGCACTTTTTAATACCGTAATCAAAAGCGGTTATACCATAACAGTATCGCGGGCTACCGACGATACCCTCAATACCGGTGAAACTTACCGGGCCAATGCCTCGACCACCCCCGATGGCAGTGGTAACACCGGTCTGGGTTCACCGGCTGGTGAGTTTGAAGTACAGGCCGCCACGCCCACCATCAGCTTTCTGAACCGCAACAATGCCATTGTGCAGATCAACGACGGCATTGGCACCACCTATGAGTGGCAGACATTCTATGAAGATGGCAGTACCGTGGTTACCGATACCCAGATACTGCCCGCCCAGTGGAATGTGGCCGTCTACGACAATACCGGCGTGGTTGATGTTTCAGCCAGCTTTAACATAGGTACACCGGTCTACACCGCAGCTACGCAGCGCTGGTCTGTAACCATTCAGACTATCACTGGTACGCCAGTGGCTACCGGCTACCGCATCGGGGTTGCGGCACCTACAACAGTCAACGGGGCTGTTGTAGCAGAAGAGAAGGCCACCACTGACCTTGGTGGCGTAAACGGTGTTTTTGAAGTACAAGATGCCAACCTGCACATTGTTTACAATGCCCGCACCTCGGCGGCCGTAGAGAAGGCCAACCCGTCATCATCAACCACTTATGATTTTCAACTGTTCTATGCCGGCCTCACTGAGCTGACCACTGATGCTGCCTCAATTTCTGTACGGGTCTATAACTCATCAGCTGTTGATGTAACTGGCAACTTCAATGTGGGCGCCCCCACCTACTCGGCTGGCGAATGGCATGTTACTGTTGATGCCCAGGTGGCAGCTGCCGTAGCCACAGGCTACTACATAGGTATTTCAAAATCGGCTGGTTCAACAGGCGACACTCTTGCTGAGTACTTATCAAGTGCCTCAACCGTACCCGATGGTAACGGCAATGCCGGCCTGGGTGCAGGCCCTGGCGCCTTTCAGGTTACCGGTGCCAACCTTGCGGTACAATACCAGAGTCGCTCGGCAGCCTCAATGCAGCGGGCCGATGGTACCGGCATCACCTTTGAGTGGGATGTAATCTACCCCAATGGCACCGATTTCGAGACCAATGACACCGGCTATGCACTGGTCGTACGTGATGCAAGCAATGCAGATGTCACCACCAACTTCAATGTTTCTGCTATTACCTACAATGGGGGCGCCTCTAACTGGCAGGCCACCGTTACCGCCTTCGATACCACGCCCGTGGGTACCGGTTACTACATCGAAGTCAGCAAAACGGCCGGCACTGAGGGTGATACCCTTGCGGCCTATGCCTCAAATGCCGGTACAACCGGCCAGAACATTGGCCTTGGCGCAGGCGGTGCCTTCGATGTGACTAACGCAAACCTTCATATCGTATACAATGGTCGCAGTCTGGCCCAGATTGAACAGGCCGGTGCTGCCGGCACAGAGTTCACCTTTCAGGTGCGCTACCCCGACAATGTCACCGAAGAAACCAATGACGGCGGCTATAGCGTAGTTGTTCGCGATTCAAGCAATGCTGATGTAACCGCAAATTTTAATCTTACGGCCCTTACCTATTCTGCCAGCTTCTGGCGAACCACAATTTCAGCCCAGCAGGCCACCACAGTGGCCAGCGGCTACTATCTTGAGGTCACCAAGGCCGCCGGTGGCGAAGGTGATACGCTGGCTACCTATGCTTCAAATGCAGGCACCAGCGGGCAAAATGTAGGCCTGGGCTCACCGGCCGGTGAATTTGAGGTCATCGACGCACCTCTTTCTGTCACCTTTCTCGGCCGCAACAATGCCGTTATTGAACGGGCCGATGGTACGGGCACAGACTTTACCTATCGCATTTTTTACCCCAACGGCACCGACGAAGAAACCGTCGATGCCGGCAATCAGGTGATTCGGGTTTTCAATTCTGGTGCGGCCGATGTAACCGGCGACTTTATCGTAGGCACCCCGGTCTATGGTGGCGGCCAGTGGACTGTTAACGTACAGGCCAGCAATACCGCGGCTGTGGCCACTGGTTTCTACATATCAGTAGCCAAACCCACCGGCGGCACCTCAGGCGAAACCCTGGCTGCCGAGAACTCAACTGTCGATCTGGGCGGTGTAAACGGTGTTTTTGAAGTTCAGAACGGCCGTCTTTACATTGAATACAACAGCATCTCAGCTAATACCGTCGAGCGGGCCCCGGCCGCCGGCATTACCTACCGCTGGCGGGTATTTCTGCCAGGCACCTCAACCGAAGAAACTGATGATGCCGGCTATGTGGTAAATGTCTATAACGGCGCCAGCAATGAAACCGCCAACTTTAACATCTCTGCCATAACTTATGCCGGTGGCTTCTGGCAAACTACTGTAACCCCACTAGATACAACTACCGTTCAGGGGGGATACTTCATCTCGGTACAAAAGCCCCCCGGGGGCGATGGCCGTCTTGATGAGACTACCAGCTATTCAAACCAGACAACCACCCCCGACCCTGCAGGCAATGTGGGCCTCGGTTCGCCGGCCGGTGAGTTTGCCGTTACCAATGCGGCCCTCAGCATCGCCTATACCAGCCGCTCAAACGCCGTAATTCAGCGGGCCGATGGCATTGGCACCGAATACCGTTTTAATGTTTACTATCCCGATGGGGCCACCCGCGAGAGTAACGACACTGGTTACACTGTAGAGCTCTACAATGGCGCCGCCCTGCAAGAGACCTTTAATACCTTTCCTTCGACTGGCACCAACTTTGCCATCAGCGCCCTCACCAATGTGGCCGGCGAATGGCGCTTTACCATCACTGCCCTGACCACGGCTGCTGCCAACACCGGTTATCTTGTCAGAGTAAACAAAGCGGCAGGTGGTGAAGGCGACACCCTCGCGGCCTATGATTCAAATGCAGGCACAACCGGCCTCAACGTAGGTCTGGGCTCACCTGGTGGTGAATTTGAGGTGCAAAATGCTGCTCTTTCTATTGTCTACCAAACCCGTTCTGTAGCCCAGATTGAAAGGTTTAACCCTGCCTCGACCCTCGATTACACCTATAATGTGGTGTATGCCGATGGGGTGACCGAAGAAACTGCCGATAGCGGCTACAACATCATTGTAAGAAACGCCGGTGCAGCCGATGTAACCGCCAACTTCACTGTGACTGGCCCAACCTACGCCGCCGGAGTGTGGACGGTCACTCTGGCCGGCATTACCGGCACTACGGCCCCAGCCAC
>CAZHLC010000219.1:6097-6763 GCA_964532545.1 uncultured Leptospiraceae bacterium
CGGTGGCACTGGTGACACCCTGGCAGCCTATGATTCAAATGCAGGCACAACCGGCAACAACGTGGGCCTGGGCGCCCCGGGTGGCGAGTTCGAAAATACTGATCTTGGTATTGAATTTTTATCTCGAGGCACCGCCCAGTTTGAAAGAGCCGATGGGGCCGGTACCAACTACTACTACCGCACTTTTATTGATAATAATACCGCTGGCACTGAGATCACTAATGAGGGCGCAACCCACGCCATCATCGTACGTAATGCCGCCAATGCCGATGTCACAGGCCAGTTCGTGGTGGGCGCCCCCACCTATGGTGCCTTTGCCGGCTGTGCTCCGGCGGCCAACTGCTGGCAGCTTAATGTGCAGGCCACCGAGGTGGTCAACCCGGCCGTGGGTTACTATATAGAGGTCGCCAAGACTCTGGGCACTCATAATCTCATTGCCGAGATTTCAACTGTTGATCTACCGGGGGCACCGGGTGTTTTTGAAGTGCAGCCGGCCAACCTCGATGTGACCTATCTGGGCAACTCAAATACCAGCTTTCAACGTATTGATGGTTCAGGTACAGATGTCACCTTCAGAATGTTTTATGGTGATGGGGTCACCCAATATACCAATACCCCGGCCAATCTAACCTTTACCGTTCACCGGGTCAGCGATTCGGTTAACGT
>CAZHLC010000220.1:0-6734 GCA_964532545.1 uncultured Leptospiraceae bacterium
CATAACTGTGACCTTGGCCTTTTCAATAAAAGTACCGGGCAGAGGCAGGCCGAAGAATACCTCAGTAAATGAAATGCGCCCCTTGCCAGCCAGCATGTACTTGTAGTCACAGGCCAGGGTAACCACCGCACCACCGCCCATGGCATAGCCCCCGACTTCGGCGAGCAGTGGTTTGTCAAAACGTACCAGGTGATTGAAAAAAACCACGATCGAACCCATCTCATCGGCCAGGCGCTCTTCGGGGGTATTAATGATGTTCTCAGCATCCATACCGTTGCTGAAGAACTTTTGGTTTTCTGAAGTTATGACTGCGGCCTTAACCTGATCATTGGCCTGTATTTCATCAATGACTGCTTTAAATTCATTAAGGTTGTTTTTAGTAAATGAATTCTGCTCATTGGTCTGAATAGTTATGAAATCGACCCGCTTGCCTTTAACATCGTGACTATCTACTTTAAAGCTCATGATCGACTCTGCAGGGGTGGCGGGCGCTGAGTCAAGTATGATCAAACAAAAAAGGCTGCCCAGGGGCAGCCTTTTCGTTTTAGAGGTTAGAAAACCTGCTTACTTTTTCTTCTTTTTATCAGAAGACTCATCTGCAGCAGCTTTTTTCTTCTTGCTGCTTTTAACTTCAGCACGTTTATCTTTACGCTCATCTTTCAGTTGGGCCAGTTCTTTACGCTCAACCAGTTCAAGCAGGGCCATCTCTGAATTATCAGAAACCCGGCGGCCCATTTTGATTACGCGGGTGTAACCACCCTGGCGCTCGCTGAAACGGCCGGCAATGTCATTAAAGAGCTTATCGAGCACTTCTTTATCTTTGACTACTTTCGAAGCCTGTCTCAGGTTATGCAGTTTAGTGGCTTCAGAAACACCTTCAGCAGCATTTTTCTTTGCCCGGGTAATCAGCTTTTCAGCCAGCTGACCGGCGGCCTTGGCCCTGGGGGTAGTGCTTTGAATACGCTCATGGTGTAAAAAGCTTGTGACCAGGTTAGACATCATGGCTTTGCGATGAGCCTTGCTTCTGTTTAACTGGGCAACTTTATTTCGCTTACGCATTTGAATGCTCCTCTTTTATCTATATCTTAGCGGGTAATATCGCGCATGCCAAAACCAAGACCAAGGTTGGCCAGCTCGCTCTTAAGCTGAAGCAGAACCTTGTCTGAGTAGTGCTTGCTCTTTCTTAAATCTTCTTCGTATTTGGTGACCAGATCTTTAACGGTTTTCATGTCTAGACTGCGAAGAACTGCAATGGTACGCACAGAGAGTTCGATTTCTTCAAGTGGCATACCCAGTACTTTCTTGAGGCGCTCATCTGTTTCATCATACTCTTCTTCTTCTTCGTACATCTCTTCTTCGAAGTTAATGAATACAGTAAGATGCTCTTTCAGAATCTTGGCAGCGTAGGCCACTGCATCTTCAGGGGGCAGTGTCATATCTGTCCATACTTCCATGATAAGTTTATCATAGTCAGTACGCTGATCAACCCTGGTTTCAGTTACTTCAAAGTTAACCTTGCGTATAGGTGAGAACAGTGCATCGATGGGAATTACACCAACTTCATCAATCATCTTCTTGGTTGTTTCAGCCGGTAAGTATCCCCTGCCTTTATCAATCTGCACAGTCATCTGCAGGTCAGCTTCTTCATTCAGGTGAGCTACCACCAGGTCAGGGTTCATTACTTCAAGCTGGCCGGGAATTTCAAATTCACCAGCAGTTAACAGACCCGCGCCCTGCTTCTCAATATCAACTGTGATGGGGCCGCTGCCTGTGTATTTGAAACGAATCTTTTTCAAGTTCAGAATAATGCGGGTAACGTCTTCTTGTACACCTTCAAGAGTGGCAAACTCGTGGCTCACACCGTCGATTTTCAGTGCAATAATTGCTGAGCCTTCGATACAAGACATCAGCACTCGACGCAGTGCATTACCAATAGTTACACCAAAACCTTTCTCGAAAGGTTCAGCGATAAATTTGCCATAGTCAGGCTTGGTCTCCATATGGTGAAACTCAACCACCTTGGGTCGCTTGAGACCTTTGAGTAGATTTTTAGGGGCAACCTTGGCTGACCCTGCGGCTTGTGTCTGTGTAGTTTCGGCTTCCATGCGTATTTTCCTTCTATTTTGTTATGGAACTATTTTGAATAAAGCTCTACAATAATCTGTTCTTTAATTGGAATATCAATGTCGCTGCGGGCCGGCAGTCGGCCAATTTCACCCGACTTGCCATCTTCGGCGAGTTTGATCCAGTCGGCGACCAGACCTACGCCCTTGGCGACTTCAATATTGTTAAGAACCATGTCTGATTTCGACAATTTCTCAGAAAGGGTAATTTTATCACCGTCTTTCACACGATAAGAAGCAATATCAACCCTGTGGCCATTCACCAGAATGTGACCATGATAGATCATGTTACGCGCCTGGGCTCTTGAAGAACCAAGACCCATGCGGTAGACAGTGTTATCAAGTCTGCGCTCAAGCAGGGTAAGCAGGTTTTCACCGGTAATACCCTTCATGCGCTGCGCTTCTTTAAAGTAATTGCGAAATGGTTTCTCTAGAACACCATAAATTCTTTTTACTTTCTGCTTTTCACGCAGCTGGGTCGCATAATCACTCAGCTTTGGCCGTCTTTTAGGCGGCGGGCCTGGGGGATTTTTACGATCATTAAAGCTGCACTTCTCAGTCAGACAACGCTGACCTTTGAGAAACAGCTTCAAGCCTTCTCGGCGGCATAGTTTACAAACAGGACCTCTATATCTTGCCATTCTATTAAACCCTTCTTCTTTTTCTCGGACGGCAACCGTTATGCGGAATAGGAGTACGGTCTTTAATGAGACTTACCCGCATACCAGAATTAGCCAGAGCACGAATTGCACTCTCACGGCCAACGCCCGGGCCTTTAACGTAGATTTGAATCTCTTCAACGCCACGCTCTTTGGCCTTGTCAGCAGCCTGGCGGGCAGCCAACTGAGCGGCGTAGGGGGTAGCCTTTCTAGAACCTTTGAATTCAAGGCTGCCACCTGAAGCCCAGGTAACCGTATTACCTTTCATGTCGGTAATGGTAATTATTGTATTGTTAAAAGTTGCATTCACAAAGGCCATGCCTCTGGGAATTTTTACCTTTTCTTTTTTCTTGCCGTCTTTCTTTGCCATAATAATTCCTATTTTTTCCTGGCCACACTGCCACGGCGCCCTTTACGGGTGCGGGCGTTTGTTTTGGTGCGCTGGCCGCGCACTGGCAGACCCCGGCGGTGTCTGATGCCCCGGTAGCTGCCGATATCCATCAGTCGCTTGAGCTCAATGCCCTTGCGACTGCGCAGCTCGCCCTCAACGGTAGCCAATTTGTCAATTGCATCACGAATCTTGTTAAGCGCATCTTCATCAAAGTCATTCATACGGGTATTCACATCAAGACTTGCTTCTGCTAAGATTTTTTTTGCGGTTGTTTTACCAATGCCGTAAATATATGTGAGGGCAATCTCTGCTCTTTTATTGGGTAAATCTACACCTGATATTCTGGCCATGATACTTCCTTTACTTCTGTCTCTGCTTATGGCGTGGGTTTGCACTGCAGATTACTCTGATGGTGCCTCGCCTTCTGATTACTTTGCAATATGGGCAAAGTTTTTTTACTGATACCCGTACTTTCATTCGTATTTCCTTTTTTCTATAATGCGACCCCGGTTGTGATCATATTCTGAGATCTCAACAGTCACGCGCTCACCTTTAATAAGTCGAACAGACATCATTTTCATTTTTTCAGACAGGTGAGCCAGTACCATGTTGCCATTTTCAGTTTCTATTCTGAAAAGCGCATTGGGCATGGGCTCAACTACAATGCCTGTTATCGTCTTAATAAATCCTCCGTAAGTTCATTATGAAGCCATTAAATTAAACACATTAATGTCTGCCCCCTTGGGCAGCGTACAAATTACCGGGCCATCAGCAGTAATTGCAACGGTATGCTCAAAGTGAGCACTTAATTTGCCGTCGTTTGTGCGAACTGTCCAGATGTCGTCATCGGTGACAACCTGAGACGCACCTTTGTTGATCATGGGCTCGATGGCCAGCACCATGCCGGCTCTGATCTTGACCCCGTCTTTTTTGCGGCCAAAATTAGGAACCTGAGGTTCTTCATGCACCGATTTGCCTACACCATGGCCTACCAGGCTGCGCACTACCGAAAACGAATTGCTTTCTGCGTGCTTCTGCACTGATTCACCAATGGCACCAATGCGGTTACCAACTTTGGCATTGCTGATACCTTTAAAAAGGCTCTCTTGGGTAATGTTGATCAGCTTGCGGGCCTTGTCTGAGACTTCACCTATGGGCCACGTCCATGCTGTATCTGAGAAATAGCCATCAAGCTCAACACCCAGATCAATACTTATAATATCACCATTTTTCAGCACAGTGTCTTCGCGCGGTATACCGTGCACCACGGCATCATTTACTGAGGTACAGAGGCAGGCAGGGTAACCATGAAAGCCCTTAAAGGCGGGTCGACCGCCGTGCTTGACGATGTAGTTGGTAGCGAGCGAATCAAGATCGGCAGTACTTACACCAGGGCGCAGATGTTCACGCAGCATCATATGGGTTTCATAGGCTATTTTACCCGATGCCATGATCTTTTCAACTTCGCGACTGGTATAAATGTTTATCGCCATTTACTTTCCAATTACACTCATAACTTTTTCTGCAATACCGTCAATTGAGCCCTCACCTTCAATTTCGGCCAGGTTACCCTTAGTGCGATAGTAATCAATAAGTGGTTGGGTTTTTTCTTTAAAAACCTGCAGACGGTTCTTAATAGTTTCAAGGTTGTCATCGGCGCGCCCTTCTTTCTTGGCACGGTCGAGCAGCCTCTCAGTCAACTCATCATCAGGAACATCAAAATAAATTACATGATCGAGCTTAAGCTCATTCTTTTCAAGCAGCTCATCAAGGGCTTCAGCCTGAGCCGCAGTTCGGGGAAAGCCATCAAGAATGAAGCCGTTGGCACAGTCAGGCTTCTTAATGCGGTCTGCAACAATGCCAATCACCACTTCATCAGGAACAAGGTTACCGGCATCCATGTGTTTTTTGGCTTCTTTACCCATTTCGGTCTGGTCTTTAACGGCTTCACGCAGCATGTCGCCCGTTGAAATCTGCACAATGCTTAGACGGTCTACAACCATCTTAGCCTGGGTACCTTTGCCAGCCCCCGGAGGGCCCATAAAATTCAGTACCATTACTTGACCATCCTCGCTTTTTTCATGGGCTTCTTAGATTTATCCATAAAGCCATCATAATGACGCATAATAAGCTGCGATTCGATCTGCTTAAGAGTATCAAGAGCTACACCCACAATAATCAGCAGTGAAGTTCCGCCGAACATATAGGCCAGATTGGTATACTTTTCAAGGTTCCACAGTTTAATAATCAGGTCGGGGGCAATTGCGATAAACGCCAGAAAGATGGCACCCGATAGAGTAATGCGGTTAAGAATCTTCTCGATAAACTCTTCGGTCTGCGCACCTGGTCTGATACCGGGAATATAACCACCGTTTTTCTTCAGAGCCTCAGCCAGATCTTTAGGGTTGTACTGAATGGCTGTATAAAAGTAAGCAAAGAAGATGATCATGATCACATAGATAATCAGATAGCTTACAGTGCCCGGTGCCAGATAAGACTGAATCATGGCTGCGAAGTCTTTATAGCTGCCTTCAAGATAGCTGGCGATCTGTGAGGGAAACAGCATCAAAGAAGAAGCAAAGATAATAGGCATTACGTTGGCTGCATTGACCTTGATAGGCAGAGACTGACTGGCACCCTGCATAATGCGGCGGCCAACAACCTTCTTACCATACTGCAGAGGAATCTTTCTCGTGCCTTCTGTAAGAATGATACTCAATGATATCATCACAATGAATACTACCAGAAGAATAAGAGCTACGATCACCTCGATTTGATCTTGCTGAATATCTTGCACGAAGGTAGCCAGTGCAGGTGGGGCCCCGGCAATAATACCGGCGAAGATCAGCAGTGAAATACCGTTACCGATACCCTTCTCTGTGATCAGCTCACCCATCCACATCAGTACGATGGTACCTGTGGTGATAGTCAGAATAGTCATAGCGGTAAAACCCCAGCCATAACCGGGGTCGAGAATAACACCGCCAGACTGGCTGTTCAGGCTTTCGATATAAACAGTAATACCATAAGACTGCAGGGCGCAGATTAAAACTGTGCCATAGCGGGTATACTGGTTGATCTTTTTGCGGCCATACTCGCCTTCTTTCTGCAGCTGCTGCAGAGAAGGAATGACCACCATTAACAGCTGCATGATAATAGAAGCTGAGATGTAAGGCATGATACCGAGGGCAAAAACCGCAACACGGTTAAAGGCACCGCCTGCGAACAGGTCAATCAGATCAGTAAAGCCCCTGCTATCGCCTGCCTGGCTCTCAATGAAAGCCATCAGCTCGGCATAGTTCACACCGGGTACAGTCACGTGCGCGCCAATGCGAAACACGATCAGCATACCTAACGTAAAAAAGATCTTCTTACGAAGATCGGGAATACTGAAAATTGTTTTTAATATTCCGAACATTAATTGCTACCTGCGGCCTCTGATTCTTTACGACGCTTTCTTTTAGCCAGAAACTTATCGACCTGTACCTGACCGCCCTGGCCTTCGACCAGCTTCTGCGCGCCCTGGCTGGCGGCGTGAACGATCAGCTTCTTGCCCGAGAC
>CAZHLC010000221.1:0-6732 GCA_964532545.1 uncultured Leptospiraceae bacterium
AGCTTTGGCAGAGCGATAGCTGATGGCAAAGTCACGGCTTTTGTCATCAGAGGGCAGCAGGGCCAGTCTGTCTTTGTTGACATACACTTCTTCGCTCATTTTCACCGAGCGATAGCGCAGAGCCTGCTGGTGATGAAAGGCGGCTTTAAAGGGCTGGTTTTTCTTTAAATAGGCGCGAGCCAGGTTGTAATGGGCCTGGTAGAGGTTGGGTGCCTCTTTGATTAGAAACGCCTTCTGTGAAGTTTCGCTCAGCCTTTTCATAAATAACCTGTTCTGGTTCACATTCCATTCGCGTTTTACGCCATACTCATAAGCCTGGCTGTAAACAGATTGTATGTCTTGTTCTTGCTGTATTTTTTTCTGCGAGGGGTCAGAAAGGTAAAACTGATTTAAGGCTTTGTTCGTCTCGCGAATAACTCCATTGGGGTCATCTTTGATCTGGTTCGACAGCGAGCGCATTTTCAGTGGGTCGACGCTTTTATAGCGCTCAGTGTCTTGCCGCAAATCTTCAGGGTCAGTGAAATTCTGGGCAAAAACCAGTTTCACGCTGAAAAACAGAATTACGAGTACGAGCTGTTTCATGGCTTTTCTTGAATATATACAATATCGGCAAAATGGTAAATTTGCCGTGTGCGAAAACGCAAGATTCAGCCAGAATACTATCTGCTTTGCGCTGAGTCTGCAGCAAATTATGCTGTTTCGTGCCCGCCCCCATAGTCGCGCTGTTAACCGATTTCGGTGAAAACGACTGGTTCGTGGGCACTATGAAAGGGGTGATCAAGAACATCTCACCCCAGTCTGATGTGATTGATATCACCCACCAGATTCCGCCGCAAGATATCAAATCTGGGGCCATGGCCCTCGAAAGCGCCTACAGTTATTTTTCGGCCGGTACTGTATTCTGCTGTGTGATCGACCCCGGTGTGGGTACCCAGCGCAGTGCTATCGCGGCTACTGACGGAACCTATTTCTTTGTGAGCCCCAATAATGGCCTGCTTACTCTGGTAGAGGCCAACCGCCCTCACTCGTTTTCTCAGGTTGAGCTCACCAATCGTGCATATTTTCTTGATGAAATCAGCTCAACCTTTCATGGTCGAGATGTTTTTTCACCGGTCGCTGCACATCTGGCTGCAGGGGTACCGTTAAGTGAGCTGGGTCGCCCCTTAGAGAATATTGTAAGACTGCAGTTCAGTCTGGCACGGGTGATTAGTGAAAACACCATTGCAGGCAATGTCAATTACGTTGACCATTTTGGTAATCTTATGACCAATATTAAAAGGTCACATATTGAATCATTGCAGCCAGGGCCGACACAGGGCTGGCGCCTGCAGATCAATAACAAAGTGCTGATTGGTCTGACCCGTACCTTTGCTGACCGTCAGGCTGGAGAACCTTTGTTCTATTTTAATTCAGCTGATTATCTTGAGATTGCGGTAAACCAGGGGCGGGCCGAGCAGGCTCTGGCTGCTTCTATTGATATGCCGGTGCAGCTACTTATTCGGCCGGCAGATTGATTGTGGCCTTTACTATATTACCCGGAGGAATATATTCGAGTTTATCAAAGCAGGCAGACTGGGCGATCATAATTCCCCGCCCGTGCAGCATACCGACTTCGGTCTTGCTGTTTAGAAACTTTTCAAAGTCAAAGCCACTGCCTTCATCTTGCACCATAAACTCGATGCAGTGCCCCAGTCTGCGCCCCTGAACGATAACAGTTTTGTTTTTATATTTTGCTTTTTTCTGTCTTTTTTCCATCTCTTGAAAAAAAGTATCTGCTTCTAGCAGTTCACTTTTCTCTTCAAATGTAAATTCAAGGTTACCATGTTCAATGGCATTGTTGATCAACTCATTAAGGCCAAGGCTGGCTGTCTGAGGCTCAGGGCAGAGCTGTGCCAGAATATTACGAACCCGCTCTGCCTCTCTCAGGCTTTTCAGATGAAAAGTAATATTGTCTAGATTCTCAATGGGTAGCGCAAGTTCTTCAATTTTGAAAGTAAGGTTGCGGTAATTGTAGTAGTCATTGATGGCCGAGCGCAATATGCTCTGTACCAGTTCTGCTTCGAAGGGTTTGGTTACATAATAATAGGCACCGGCCTGAATACCAGCTACGGTATCTTCTTTGCTCATTTTTGCTGTGAGCATGATCACTGGCACTCGATTATAAGTTGGTGACTCTTTAATCTGCTTTAAAAGTTCAAGACCCGAGACCCCGGGCATCACCCAGTCTACCATCACTGCTGAGACACCCTTAAGGTATTTATCGAGATTGTTGGCAATTTTCGCTGAGTTGTTTTCGGCCCGTGTCTGAAAGCCGCAACCCTGCAAAGTAACTGCAATGAATTCAAGCAGGTCAACATCATCATCAACGACCAGAATGGTCTCTTGATCAGCCATTTCATACACGCTGGGGCAGGCCGTATTGCCGTCAAGCCTTTGGCTGGCAGAAACTAGATTGACCCCTTATCTGTAGATTTAGAGCTTCGACCCATGTTTTCTGTGCGCACAACGGCCTTTGTTCTTTTACTTTTATTGCCCGCCGCTGCTTTTGGGCAGAGCCAGTCGGCCGAAATAGGTCATATTAAGTTTTTAAGAGATGCTAAGTTTAAAAAGAAGAAGGGGCTGAGGTTTGAAGTCTACAATGTCAAAGTAGATGGTATGAAAAATCAGCGTATTCATTTCGGGTTCAATATTCGAGAGAAAAAGAAGTGGCTCGTCTGGCGCGGCACCCCTGCTTTGACTGTTCAGTATAACCCTGCCTACTGGGCCATTGAGTCACAGCCACCATTTGTATTTTTTTACCCCTATAAAGAGCTGAAGAAAAAAGGCGCCAAATTGAAGGGCAGCCTTGAAGCCTGCTTCTATGTTATGGCCACCGATGAAGACCGGGCCATCAATAAGAAGTGCCACCGTTTCAGGTACAAAGAGAAGAGCTCTTTTGCCAGGTTGCCCACCTCAAACCCGCTGGGCGGTCTTAAAGCAAAGAAGAAGAAAAAACCCAAAGCAAAAGCAAAACCTTCACTGAAAAGCTGGGGTGCTATACTGTCTTATAGTCGGGGCCCTCAGGCTGCGGCCGCCCAGCTGATTGAGATGGTCGGCAAAGACAAGATGCTTCTTTTCGATAAGGCAGGTACCTTGCAGCTGCTTTCGCTCAAAGGTTTTAAACCACAGTGGTCGCATAAACCCGGTGTTGCGGTGAACCAGATAGCTACCAGGGGTACTCTGAGTTTTGCACTTGGTTACCGGTCAAAATCAGGTGAGCGGGCTCTTGAAATCAGATCGCTAAAAGATGGTAAGCTCAAAACAAAACACTCTTTTGTGGCTGATACGAGCTGTTATGGCCCCAATGCCTACCTTAAACCAGAGCAGATAGTCTATGCGCCCGGGGGTAAAAAACTCACAGTCTGGTTTCATAACGATCGGGGCAATAAGGGCAGTTGTGAAGCCGGTGATTCAGATTTGCTTGTGCAGTATGATGCCAAATCTGGTAAGCAGTTGAGTCTACGGCGGTATTTTCTTTCGAAAATACAAAACCTTAACTGTGGCTCAAAAATGCGTCTTTCATACGGGGCCTCTGAAAAATCTCTTTATCTGGCTACCTGTAGTAACCTGATGGTTCGCTATCAACTTCCCCGGTTTAGAATAGTTAAAAAGGCTGACTTCTCTGAGGCTCTGCGTGCCATTATTGAAGGTCGGCTGAAGCAGCGAATTAACTCGGGCAAATTCAGTTTAGACACTCTGCGCTATGCCCCGGGTACAGGCCGTCTGTTAACAAGCTGGGGCAATGAGAAGACCAGCGCCCTGCTTGCGGTTACTTCTGACCTGAAGAAAATGAGCATTGTTTCAATGGGTAAAAGACTCAATGACGCTTTTGCCTCGGTAAGCAGAGGCAGTCAGTATCTGATGGCGGTTAACGACCAGCTTAGAATTTATAATACCCGAACTAAAAAAATGCAGAATTTCAAGTTGAATGGTAATCAGCAGGGCCTGATACGTTTTCACCCCACCAAAAAAGCCATTGTTATAGCCAATGGTACATCAATTAATCTGATATTTCCTTTCTGGCGTGAGACTGTCAAGGTAGCCAAGGGTGAGAATAAACTCAAGAAGTACATTCTTGAAGGTCAGTCTTACTGTGTACGAACCAGAGGCAAGTTTACGCTAATGTATTCTACCGATGGCAAAAAGTGGCAATCAACAGATGTGCAGAAAAACATCTTCTGCTCGGCCGATTTGGCTGGGGCCAGTTCGTTTAAGGCCATTGCGGTGGGCATAAACTCTGAGAAGGCAGCCGAATATGAACTTTTTGGATTTTACAACTCTAAGCCAAAGCAAAAGGGCTTTTTGAAAACCTTGCCATCGTGGTAGGTGATATTGCCGTTGCGGCACTGGCACTTTTTGCCTTTATACTCTTGCTCACCTGGTATTTTCATGGGGCGCAGAAAAGGGTTGAAAAACAAGAGAGGCTGAACCAGAAACCCGGTACCCTGATTCTTCTTGAAGACTGCTACTATGATTCAGGCAAAAGCTATAACCTGATTTCAAAAGATCACGGTGAAAACTGGCAGGTGGTCAGGCTGTTTGAAGAAAAACCGCCGGTATTGCTGGGCCCCGTAGAGCAGATTCACCCGGCTAGTCTGCAGAACCATATTGCCTGGCAAGAATTGCGACAGTACACAATTCAAAATGGCTCAATACGGCTCACCGATAGACGGGGGGCCCGCCTGCTACGCGAAGCCGGCTTTGATGTGCGCATGAAACGCTGATTAGACAGCTTCTAAAAATGGCCATAGCATTGATTATTGTTTAATTTTCGACCACTAAAGAGAGCAAAAAATGAAACATGATTTAGTACAGAAATACCAGGCGTATCGGCCCATTGATCTGCCCGATCGAACGTGGCCTGATAATGTAATAGATAGGGCACCAGTTTGGTGCAGTGTAGATTTAAGAGATGGTAACCAGGCTCTAATTCTACCCATGACCCTGCAAGAGAAGCTAGATCTGTTTCAACTACTGGTTGATATTGGCTTCAAACAGATTGAGGTTGGCTTTCCTTCTGCGGCAAAAGTCGAATATGATTTTCTACGGGCACTGATTGACCAAGACCTTATACCCGATGATGTTACCATTCAGGTTTTAACACAGGCCAGAGAGCACCTCATTATGAAAACCTTTGAGGCTCTTGAGGGTTCTAAGCAGGCCATTCTGCATTTATACAACTCAACATCAACACTGCAGCGTGATGTTGTTTTTGGTTTAGATCAAGCTGCCATTAAAAAGCTGGCCATCGATGGTGTTGAGCTGGTAAAAAAGATGCGCGATAAAACCAAAACAAAGATTACCCTTGAGTATTCACCCGAGAGTTACACCGGCACAGAACCTGATTATGCCATTGAGGTTTGTGCTGATGTTATGAAAATCTGGCAGCCCACCAGAGATGATAAAATTATTCTGAATCTGCCAGCTACGGTTGAAATGACAACCCCTAATATCTACGCCGACCAGATTGAGCACTTTATTCGAAGTATTCCAAATCGCGAAACGGCTCTGGTCAGCCTGCATACCCATAATGACCGCGGTACCGCTATAGCAGCCAGTGAGATGGGCCTGATGGCCGGTGCTGACAGGGTTGAAGGCACACTTTTTGGCAATGGTGAGCGCACAGGCAACGTTGATATTGTAACACTCGCTCTCAACCTGTATACCCAGGGTGTTGACCCCGGCCTTGATCTGCATAACCTGCAGAAAGTAGTTTCAATGTCAGAACGTGTAACGAAGATTCCGGTACATGTGAGACACCCCTATGCAGGCGAGCTGGTTTATACCGCGTTTTCAGGTTCTCATCAAGATGCCATAAAAAAAGGTATGGATCGTATCAGCAGCGATGGCAGTACAATCTGGCAGGTGCCCTATCTGCCTATTGACCCTACTGATCTTGGGCGTAGCTATGAACAGATTATACGTATCAACAGCCAGTCTGGTAAGGGCGGGGTTGCCTATGTAATGGCCAATGAATTTGGCTGCAGTCTGCCTAAAGAAATGCACCCAGAAATGGGCCGCGCTGTGCAGCGCCTGGCCGATAAAAGCGGCAAAGAGATTCTACCCGAAGATATCTGGCAGACTTTTCAAAGTGATTTTCTCGAAGCTACCGGCGACTATGAACTGCTTGGTTTTAAAAGTAATTCAGAGTCTGATGATACTATCAGCTGTGAGTTGCAGGTGCGCATTCTAAACGAAGAGCTCACTCTTCAAGGCCGGGGCAATGGGCCCATTGATGCCTGTAAACATGCCCTTGCTGGCCGTATTGAAGAGTTCAAGCTTACTCACTACAGCGAGCATGCATTAGAGGTGGGGTCAGATTCGCAGGCCATTGCCTATATTCAGCTAGAGAACAATGATGATACCAGGTGTTTTGGTGTCGGGGTTGATGCAAATATAAACAAGGCTTCGATTAAGGCCCTTTTCAGTGCATTGAACCGCCTGGGTGTGAAGGCCCGGCAGGCCGTTAAGAATTAATCAGGGGTTTGCACTGAGCAGAACCACCGCCTGGGCCGCCATGGCCTCTTGGCGGCCTATGGCCCCCACTTCTTCGCTGGTTTTTGCCTTAACCCCGATTTGGCCCGGTTTGAGTGATAACATGAGTGCAATATTCTCTTTGATTTCTTCGCGCACTGGTTTGATTTTAGGTCGCTCACAGATAATTACCGTATCAATGTTCGCAATTGAATAGCC
>CAZHLC010000222.1:0-6732 GCA_964532545.1 uncultured Leptospiraceae bacterium
AGGGTAAACCGTAAGTTCGGCCTGGGGGGTACCATGGTCTGCTACCGGGCCCTGGCCGCAGGTGAGATCGATGTCTATGCCGAATATTCGGGCACAATATCTGAAGCTATTTTGAAACTGCCCCAGCGCCCCTCATTTGAAGAGCTGCAGCGTTTCACTGAGCAAAAAACCACGGTGCGGCTGCTTGATGGCTTTGGCTTCAACAATACCTATGCCCTGGCCATTCGCAGCAATAACCCCGACCTGCAGAGCTTCAGCACCATTTCAGAGATCGCCAAACAAGAGCTGAAGATTGGGTTCAGTTATGAATTCTTAGACCGAAAAGACGGTTGGCGCTCACTTAAAAAAGCCTATGGCTTCAGCTCAGAAGCCCGCGGCCTCGAGCACGGCCTGCTTTATGCAGCCCTGAGCAAAGGCAAGCTCGATGTGATTGATGTTTACTCAACTGATGGCGAAATAAAAAGATATAACCTACGCCTGCTGCACGATGACCGCGGGTTTTTTCCCCGTTATCTGGCAGCACCCCTGATACACCAGTCTCTGCCAAAAAAAGCCCGTGATCTTTTACAGAAACTGGCAAACCGTTTTACAAACGAGACCATGCAGCAGCTGAACAGCCAGGTGCTGCTCAAACAGAAAACCATTAGCGAGGCTGCGACTGCCTTTCTGCAGAACCTTCGGGTCAGTAGCCAGCAAAAAGCAACAGGCCGCTGGGGGCGCCTGTTAAAACGAATAGGCGAACACCTGTATCTCACCGGGTTATCAGTCTTGCTCGCAGCCTTATTGGCTATTCCCCTGGGTATATTTATTTCAGCCCGGGCACGGCTGGCCAAAGTGGTCATCTATACCAGCGGGCTCTTGCAGACCTGTTTGTGCCCCTGCTGGGCAGGCCAGATGCCGATGCCCAGCAGGGGCACAAACAGGGCCAACAGACCATTCCGTCGATTGCTCTGTTGGCCCTGTTTGTGCCCCTGCTGGGCATCGGCATCTGGCCTGCCCTCGCTGCCCTGTTTCTCTATGGCCTGCTACCTATTCTGCGGGCCACCTACAATGCCCTGCAGAATATCGACCCGGTAATCAAAGAAGTAGCCACCGCCATGGGGCTTACGCCATGGCAAACGATGCGACACATTGAGCTACCCCTGGCTACCATCAACATACTGGCCGGGGTGCGCACCGCTGCCGTGATCAACGTAGGTACAGCCACTCTGGCTGCCTTCATTGGCGCAGGTGGGCTGGGTGAACCCATTGTAACCGGTCTTTCACTTAATGATACCAGTTTGATTCTTGAGGGAACCATTCCCGCTGCACTGCTGGCCATCAGCCTTGAATTGTTGCTCGAATGGCTTGAAAAGGCCCTCAAACCAAGGCACCTTAAAATCGCGAAGAGTTTTTGACCTTTTGGGGCGTAGCCCTTCTCTGACAATTATGGCTGAAAAAGAACTGATAACAACCATTCACGAAGTAGGGGGCGGAAAAATTTTTGAGATCATGCTGAACCGACCCGAAGTTCACAATGCAGTGAACGGTGCCATGGCTGAGCTCTTTCTTGCAGCCTGGCAGAAGTTTCGTGATGATGATGAGCTGACTGTCTGCGTTTTACATGGGGCTGGCAAGGCACTGAGTGCTGGTGCTGACCTGACGGCCCTCGAAAGCCTGGTTAATGTCTATGCCGATGAAGAAGAAATCGCCCGCACCGTAAAAGAAGGCACCGGCCCTATGGGCGGCACCCGCATAGTGCAACACAAACCCGTAATTACCGTCAGCCAGGGGTATACCTATGCCGGCGGCCTTGAACTTTTCTGCCATGGTCACATTCGTATTGCTGAAAAACAGGCCATGTTTTCGGTAGCCTGCCGCCGCTGGGGTGTACCCCTGGTTGATGGCGGCACGGTCTATCTACCCCGCCTGCTGGGCTGGGGTGCGGCCCTGCCCCTGATCATTACCGGCCAGCGCATCAGGGCCAAACGGGCTCACGAGATTGGTCTGGTTTGGGAACTTACACCCAAGGGCGAAGGCCTTGAGCGAGCCATGAAATATGCAAGGCAGCTCTGTACTATGCCCCGCGATGCCATGATGGCAGATCTAAAATCGGCGCTGACCGGTTGGCATGTACCTCTTGAGCAGGCCCTTGAGATTGAAGCTGAAAATCTGTATCCGGTGGCGACAAGCGAAAGTATGAAAGAAGGTGTGGCCCGCTTTAACAAGGGCACCCGTTTCTGGTTCGGCTGAATCAGCTGCGCTGCTTGAGCTTTTCGGTAAGATCTTTACCCAGTATCACCTGAATCTTGATCATCAGATCTGGGTTGGCCAGTTTCAGGTTGGCCAGCTTCTCAGAATCCCACGCTATGAATTCAACATCGCCAATGGCCTTAACGTCGGCCGTGGCCCCCTCACCTGTCATGAAACTCATCTCAGCCACGAAGGCCCCTTTCTGCAGTTTCACCACTTCTTTTTTGTTTTTCATTACGCTGACTTCGCCTTTGAAGATCAGCATCAACTCTTGCGGAACCTTACCCTCTTCACAGAGAAAGTCATTTTCTACTTTGAAAATTTTGCCAGTATTCCAGAAATATAGAAACTCGCGTTTTTCCATCACTGAGAATACCCGGTTATAGATTTCTTCAAGCTCGGGCGGCAGTACAATGGGGCGCCGCTCAAGCAGCAGCCTGATCACCTGCACTGTATTGATGGTGAAGAAAACCCCGTTCCAGAAAGTGATATAATCGCGGCTTGAAACTATTGAAAAAGAAATCATCAGGGTCTGTGAAATCATCAGAATGCCCCTCAACCACAGTACATCGCGTACCAGCAGAGCCATTGAATTGATCACATATGAACAATTGAGCAGAATTTCTTCTATGTTCACACAACCTGATCAATGCAATTTCTTATGTCGTCAACAAAATAGAAACTGACTATGGCTTTTTTGGCATGCAGGCTGCTCTGCACACATTAATACATTATATAATGAAGCAAATACTGCCGTTCATATTCTTTGGCCTGGTTTACTGCGGTAGCGGCGGGGTTTCACTCACCAATCAGAGCAAACCTGTTCTTCAATCTCAAACACCCGCCAACGTGAGCATCATTGCTGAAAACACTGTGCTCACCCTCACCTATGACCGTGACATCAGCGATGCCACCCTGGGTGGTTCACTGGCCGGCTCAGCTGTAACCACAACTTCGGGCAAAACACTGACTGTATCGCCGGCCTCAACCTGGCCTACCGGCACCGGCCAGGGAATTACAATCACCGCCAAAACTGCCAACGGCGCTGAATCAGAAACTCTAGACCTCAGTTATGATGTATATAGCTACGGCAATCGTGTCTATGTATCACAGACACACGGGGCCGATGCCAACCCGGGCACCAGCAGCCAGACCAAGCAGACCATCAGCTCAGCCCTCAGCCTGGCCTCATCGGGCATTTTCTCGCAGGTTACCATTCAAATCGACAGCGTGGCCGGTGGCTATGACCTGGGGTCGAACAGCCTCAGCCTGGTTGAGGGTGTTTCGCTCGAGGGCGGCTATAACTTCAACGGTACAACCTGGTCAGGCCCCAACCCCACAGCCAATGAGACCATCATCAGACGCAGCAGCGGCACCGGTGGCAGCATCTCGGCACCGCTGGCAACCCTGGCCTGCATTGGGCAGGTCTCAGCAAGCACTACGGTATCGAATCTGACCTTCTATGGTGTTGACCGCCAGTATACCGCAGCTGCAAGTCTGCAGAGCGGCTGCTCTGCCCTGCTTTTCAGCAATAGATTCAGAGCGGGCATACCCAATGCCTCATCGGGCCGGGGGCTGGCCGTTTATGTCTCGTCTTCAGCAACCCCGACTCTGCGCTCAAACACCCTTGACCCCAATAGCCATACCAGCGGCGCCATCAACTTTACCCAGGTGGCCGCCATCATCATCGACAACGCGAACCCCGTCATTGAAAGAAACACTCTGTTAAGAGGGGTCGCCAGCCAGGCAGGCACATCAACTGCAGCCGATGGCATTGACGTAAGAAACCAGGGGGCCCCCACCATTCGAAATAATCTGATCTATGGCGGTTTTGGTAATCTGTTATCGCGGGCCATTGTGGCCGACAACGCTACCCCGGCCATTCTCAACAATACCATTGTAGTTGGCCGGGTTTCGGGGGCTTCAAACCTGGTTCAGGGCATATTCGTGCGTAATGGCGCTTCGCCTGACATTCGAAACAATATCATTACCCGTCATTCGTCGACCACCAATAACAGCAACTGTATAGAAGAAAGCAGCACTGCAGGCAGTCACAACCCCCAGAACCTGGCAAACAATGGCCTGTTTAACTGCTCAACACTGTACAAAGACAGAGAAAGCGGGCAGAGCTTTAACACCATCTGCAGCGGTAATTTCGGGCTGGCCGGTTGCGCCACCGTGCTCTCAACCCCCACCGGCAGCGACAACACCAGTGCTGACCCTCTTTTTACCGACCTCGACGGTACTGACAATGATATTACCACGGCCACAGACAACGACCTGACCCTGAACGGTGGTTCGACTTATCGCACTTCGGGCTTAAATCTGATTAGTCTTTTCAGCAACGATTTTGCCGGCACCAACCGGGCCGCCTCACCAACATTATGGACGATCGGTGCCTACGAATAATGGCTTGACCGGGGCTGCCCCCTGGGCAGTTCAACAAGGGTGGATAACCGGCTGCAATGCCAGAAATGCTCAAGCACCAGTCTAAAGAAACTGTTCTGGGGCACCTATGAGTGCAATGTCTGTCACTCGAAAGTATACCGCAATGTTTCATGGTTCGGCGACTTTCATCACAAACCAGAACGCGCGCGCTCAGAAAAAAAACCTATCAGACCAGACGATGGGGCCAGTCGTAAACGTTTAGCACTGCTGTTTATTTTCGCAGGGGTCACACTTTTTATCAGTCTCTTTTTCTGGTTTAATGAGCCCGCTGTGACCCCTGACAAAACCGAAGACAACATGGTTGTGTTTGGCGATGAAGCCATTGAAAAGAAAAAGCAGGTACAACTCAAAGTGATCAGGCAGACTATGATAAAAAAATCAGCCGAACACCTGCACTTTATACTCTTATTGAAAAACAACCACGATCAGCCGGTAAGTCGCCCAGAGGTAAAGCTCTCTCTTTACGACAGCAAAAAACAACTGCTCTCTAAGGCCAGGGGGCTGGCCATGCGCTCGGTGTTATATGCCGGCGAAGTTACCCCGGTAAGAATTGTGATAAAAAAAGACAAAGACCTTACCAGCCACCGGGTAGAGACCTCGGCCGAACTGCTCTCTGGCGCCCCCCAGCGAACTATTCTGAAAATTTCAGCGGCCAGGCTTAAGCAGCTTACCGAGCAACGCTATCTGCTCAAGGGCAATATAGAAAATGCTGAAAACTACCCGGTGAAACGGGTGTTCATCATCGCACTCTTATATGATGAAAAAGAGCGCATAATTGCCATGAACCATGGCCAGCTTTCAGAGGCCCAGTTAGCGGCTAAGGCCTCAGCCCAGTTTGAAATTGAAATTAACCTTATAGCTGGCCGGCCCGTAAAATTTAAACTAGATTATGAGGCAGACAGCCATGACGAAAAGCAAAGCCCTGTTAACACCGAGCCAGTTTCTAACTGAGCACCCATGGCCAGAAAAGTGGTCTGGGCTGGGTCAGCCCCTTGATTTTCTCTGGCACTTTGATCTTGAGGCCAGTGCCTCTGAGCTATGGCCCCACCTGATTGATACCTCGACCTTTAACAAAATGTTAGAGCTACCCGAGATGCACTTTGAAGAAATTGAAGGGCAGCTACATGGTGAGAGTGTAAACGCCGGCATCAAACTCAAGTGGGTTGAAGTTCCGTGGGAGTGGGAGTTTGAAAAGACCCTTAACAGCGCCCGTATTTACTCTGAAGGTTTCGCCCATTACGTGCGGGCTTTTTACCAGCTTGAGCCCCTTACCGAGCAGACCACCCGCCTCTATGTATACTTTGGCTGGGTGCCCAGGGGCCTGAAGGGCCGCTTGATTCTGAAACTGGGTTTTAACACTCTGCGCAAAAAGTACCAGAGCACCCTTAGTAAAATTACAGATATCATTAGAAGCGCCCGCGATGCAGAAGAACAGAAGCACAGCCTCTATGAAATGGTATCGCAGGTTGAGCTAGATGAGGGCGCTTTAAAAAAGATTCAGACCATTCGCGATGAATTAATTCGCCGCGAACTTGATAAGAATATCATCGAACGTTTAATTGAGTTTATTTCAACTGCACCTGATGAAGAGCTGCTGCGTATTAAACCCAAGCTGCTGGCACGGCAATGGCTGTTTAAACCCGAAGCCCTGCTTGAGACTATGCTGAACGCCACCCAGGTGGGGCTGCTTACTCTTTCATGGGATATAATATGCCCCCATTGCCGGGGCGTGCGGGCAGAAGTAAAGAACCTCGGCGAAGTGGTTGATGCTTCTGAGTGTGATGTCTGCGATATTGAATTCAGCACCACCGAAGAAAACTCGCTTGAGATCACCTTTCATGCCCACTCGCAGATTCGCAATGTGGCCAACCGCTTTTTCTGTGCGGCCGAACCTGCGACAAAAACCCATATTTACCTGCAACGCCGCCTGCAGGCCGGTGAGAGTCGACAAATCGACAGCCTGCTGGCGGGCGGGGCCTACCGCATCAGACTGCAGGGTGAAAAGAACTACCGCATGCTTGATTTAAACCAGGGTGGCGAAACCCAAGAGAT
>CAZHLC010000223.1:0-6727 GCA_964532545.1 uncultured Leptospiraceae bacterium
GATGATCATAGCCACCTATGCACTCTGTGGCTTTTCAAACTTCTCATCGATTGCCATTCAGATTGGTGGTATTGGCAGTATTGCCCCTGGTCGCAAGTCAGACCTGGCGCGCCTGGGTATTCGAGCCCTGGTTGCGGGTAGCTTTGCCTGTTTTATGACAGCCTGTATCGCAGGCATCTTATCACCGGCAGAGGGTCCATCAACAGGCGTTTTAGATAAAAAGCGACCCAGGGCAGTTGCCCTCAATCAGAGTTTTCATCAGTTAAAATCAACTCTGCAATCAGAGGCCAGCCCCGCTATTCGTCGCCAGGCATGGCAGAAGGCTGCGGGCAAAATTGTACAATGGCAGGGCCGGTTTTTCAAGGCCAGGCGAGACCCGCTCACCAAAGAAACCCGGGTACAGGTCTATTTCGGAATAAAACCCGCCGCCGGGCTCACAGGTTTTGAACACTATGACTACGCACTGTTTGTTTTAAAAGACGTTCCTGAATTAATCGAATATACCATGGGTCGCAAAAAGGTTGTACGCGGTTGGCAAGATTTGCAGAAAGGCGACCAGCTCGTTCTAAAGGGCCGGCTGAGCCAGCTTCAACCTTCAGAGCAAGACGGTATGCTCTTTCAAGTTTCAGATGCCAAAGTGATCAACTTCAAGGGTTATACTAAAGCTGAATAACCCGGGTTGGCCCATTTTTAACATTGAAAGATCAAAACAGTCAAGAATGGCAAAGGCGGCGGCGACTGCGCCGCCTGATAACTCTGTTCGTGGGGTTACTGGCCTGCCTTGGCCTGAACGCCTTTTTTCTTTTCAAAAATTTTAAGCTACAGCTGCCCGATGACATTCAAACCGCGCTGCAAGAGCGTAAGGTTAAAATTAATAAAACTGACATTGAAACCCGCTTTCTACCCACCCCTCACCTGCTGATTAAAAAAGCCTCTCTGAAAATTCAAGAAGATGTTTCGGTCGAACTCAATGCAGCATCAATTCATTTTGACATTATTGAGCTGGCCTTTAACCGCAAGCAGATCATCGAACAGATACTCATAGATCAGGCCACTGTAAGAGTACTTGATACCCGTACCCGCCGCCCTGCGGCCGGCCGTCTCAAGAGAGTGCTGGGGCATATTGAACGGCTGATGGGCGCCATTCCTGCCCGGCTGAATATGGCCAAAAACCTGTATGCCGACACTGTTCACCTGGTGGTAGAAGATGTTTCAAAAACCAGGCCACTGCTTACCGCCTCTCAGATTCATCTGCAAGATTTGCTCACAGAAGCTGGCAAGGTCAAGCTGACCATTGAGGTGGCCATGAGCAAGTGGCTCAAAGCCCACCTGCAGATCGATTTCTGGCCTAATGAAAACCCTCAGAAAGATTCGTGGGTTAATAAAGTCGATATTTATCTGAACTCAAACGTGAAACTCGATAAGCTGCCTGAGGCCTTTGACGATGCACCAGATTTTCTCAGCGGTAATGTAGTGGTTTCGCAGTTTTTTTCGTTTTCGTTTCCTATAGAAAAGGCTATACATAGCCAGCTTTTCTATGTGCAGAACCTGAAATTAAAAGCAGGCCGCGGCAGCCTGACTATAACCCCAGAAGACAATTTTCGTATTAATTTTTCGGGGCTGGCAGACCTGCAGCGTCTTACCTCAGACAGCTTTTCAATTTCAGTGGGCGACAGCACTTTAAACTCAAAGCTGCTGTGGGTATACAAAAGATATCTGATCAGTTTAAAATTCGAGGCTGGCAGCCAGTTGAGGCTGGCCAACGTGGCTGGTATGCTGCCTTTTCCGGCCCGGGTGCAGAAACTCTTAAAAAGCAAAGAAGCCAGACTGCAACCCAGTGTTTTCAAATGGCAACCATGGAAGTATCTCTTTCGTTACCGCACCCGCATACGTCTGCCATTGGTCATCGCAAAAAATGCCCCTTATCTCAGCGGCAGCCTTAAAGGCCGCAATTACCGCATCACCTCAAAGCGTCTTACAATCAGAGGTAATAAAACATCGATCGGGCTCACCCCCTTTAAGGCCAGTTTCAGCGGCGGGCTCTCGTTTAATACCAGAGCAAATGGTAATGTTTATCTTGAAGACTTTACCAGAAATGCAAGGGGCAAAGTCTATGTCAGTGCGAACCTGAACTGCAAACTGCGCAGTATAACCAAACTAGACTGCCGCCGGGCCCCATATTTTGCCCACGGCGAAAAGGTTGCGGTCAGAGCTGGTTTTGCAGCCAGAATGTACCGTTTTCTCAGCCTGAACTTTTTCTCTTACTGGAAGAGTCTAAAGCCTGACAGCGAAATTGTTGTTTCGACTGCAGAAACGAACGGTTATTTCTACAAAGAGAACATGATAATCAAAAAAACAACGGTTGCGTCAGATGTAGGAAACTTTGGCTTCAGCGGCAGCTGGGCCCCCCTTGCTAAGAAGGGTGATTTTAAGCTGCGAATGATTCCCCTTGGTGCTGACAGTATTCTTAAACCCATACCTCTGGTAGGCAAGGCCCTTAACGAATCACTGGCCTTTGCTGCTCAGATGATTTTCTCATTGAGCCTCAGTGATAACAAGATGAAAATAAAGTCTTTTACCTTTGGCAAAGGTATGGAGAAGTTTAAGAACCTGTTCAGAAAAACCTGATTTCTACTCTTCAGTATCCATCGGTACCATGACAAAGGTTTTGCCATCAAGTAGAATGGTCATCTTAAGAGGCGAGTAATCTTTCACCTTGAAGGCAATCTCTTGATCAAGCTCATCAACCTCTTCTTCACCGCTGAAGAAATTATCTGACACCTGCTTAATCTGGCTGTATTTGAGGGCCTTACCTGAAACACCGGCAAACTTCTGAGTTTTAGCGTTTTCAATGATAATGAGCTCTTCGTCTTGCGCTACGCTGGTGTCACCACCAATGATGATCAACACAAGCTTTTGCGAAAGGGGGTCAATCTTATATAGAAAGATGGTAATGGTTTCTTCAAAGAAAGTAACATACAATTGATCGTCAGAGGTACGCCAGGCGCCGCCAATGGTACCCACATCAATGGTTTCTTTCTCAACTTTCTTCGACATTCCCAGCAGTATCTTATTACGGGTGGCCAGATAACCGCGGTCTTTGGGCGAAATAGCCAGGGCAAGGTTAATCTGCTGACGGGCCTTCGGCAGATTATCTTGCTTATCAAGATATATCTGGGCAGCACGATGATGCAGTCTGCCTTTTGCTTTGCGGGGCCCCTTCTTATTTTTGAGGGCCCACAAGGTGCTTGAAAGGGCCTGGTTGAAACGGCCAGCCTTCAGCTCAATATCAGTGAGTACCAGTACAGTGTCATAGTCGTCTTTGCCATGATCAACAGCGGCTTCGATATACTTCTTTGCTTCTTTCAACTTACCCATTTTCTGATACGTCAAAGCCATCTGGTATTCGATCTCTGGCCGCTCTCTGGTTTTACCGCCTTTTTTGAGTGCATTCTCATACATGGCGATAGCAAAGGTATGTTTGCCCACCCCGGCGAGTGCCCGGCCCTTGATCAGGTAGCCGATATATTCTTGCGGCTTGAGCTTGATGGCAATGTCAGCCTGGGCCAGAGCCTTATCAAACTGGCCGCTGCTGACAAAACCGGTGGCGAGCCTGATGGCCTGCTTGAAGTTTCGGGTGACTTTGATCGCCGCAATGCGGGCAGCTTCTCGCTCTCTCTCACCAGGCACCACATCGGCTACAAGGGTTTCAGATTTTACAAAATCGCGGTAGCGTGGTTCTTCTGCATAATATATGGTGCGCAAATCGGCAGCCGCAATATTGAGAGTCGCGCCCGCCTCATCTTTAACTTTAAAACCGTCTTTAATCTGGTCGATGACCTTGACTTTACGAACATTACCTGATTTAAAAATCAGCACGGCATCTTGTGCCTCTTCAACTTCTATGACTACAAAACCGTTAAAGTCAGAGACAGCCTCGCCTTCACCCTTGAGTATTTCATAAAGCTCTTGACTCGAACCTTCAATGACCCTGCCTTCAAAACCGTCTTCTGAGACATAGGTGGCCTTGATTTTTGCATAGATCTCTTCACCAAGAACTACATCATAAGACTGGCCAATGCTTACATTCTCAGCTGGCTCACCTTCAACCACAACGATATCGATTTCAGGGTTTACCTCAATGACTTTACCCAGAAAAAAAACCCGGGCCTGAAGGCCAGAGCAAAGCAATAAGAGCAGCAATGTTAGAAAGGTTTTATTTTTCGTTTTCATCACCCATTAATAGTTGCCAGACTTTTTCGATGTGGCGCGCGTTGCGGCTCTGAATCTGGTTAATGTCGACAATCAATTCGCGCGCCTGCTGGTATTCGTCGCTGGTCATATCATCTTTTCTACTTTCCAGGCGGGCAAGCAGGCTATCAACAGGGTTTTCTTCAGCACTTTTTTCTTGAAACTTCTCAAGGTCTTCGAGAACGGCCTTACGAAAGCGGGCAACCTTGCTTTCAACCTTGTCGCCGCCTTGCTCATTATCTGGGCCGTTTTTCATACCGGTTGAAATGCATCACACTGCGAAAATGTAAATGTTTTTTCATCTGCCAAAACCATTAACTTGCTTGCTAAATAACCCGTAAAAATTAACCTCGAACTATATCATGAAACTCGATCGTTTTATACCAAAGCTCAGAGCAAAACTGGCCATCGCCACTGCTGTTTTTATGGGCGGTTTTCTTTTTTTCATACTGTTCTTTTCTATTCAAATCAGCCAGAATAATCTCGAAGAAGCCAATCAAGAAAGAGTCGAGAGTATCTTCAGCTCAATTCGTTCTGCCTTTGAAAACTATCTTACTATAAAGAAGAATTTATCGAGACTCAATGAGCGGGCCAAAAATATCAAAAAGAACGAGCGCTACTCAGAGCGCAGCAAAAAGGCCAGATTAAAGCGCAACGAAGACAGGCAGAAAAAGGCCAAAGACGATCTTGAAACTGCAAAATCAACCATGGCAGCCCTGTTTAAAACCCGGCCCGAAGATTATCAAATCACCTTTATCAGCCGTGATTGGGTTTTGCGGGCTCATTCACATTACCAGCGAAACTTTGTCACCAAATTGCATGGGCGCCCCATGCGACGGGCCCTCAGGGTAGATGCGCCCCGCTACGCCATTCACCGACAGATTTTTAAATCATACAAGTCTAAAAAGAACCAACCCCTGAAACCGGTAATCGAGCAGCAGACCTTTGTAAACCCCCGCCTTGGCTATTTCAGCGTGGTGAAACCGGTTTTTGCCAATAATGCAGACATGAAAACAATCACTACGGTGAGAAAGCTCTTTGGCAAAGATAAAAAAGATCTTACCATCGAAGACTTGTTTTCTGTAAGAACTGTATCGTATGCAGACAAAAAGAAAAAAAGTAAGAAGAGCAAAAAGCTCTCACGCAAACAAAATATCTACAAGGCCGTCAAAGAGCTTGAGTATGCCGCCCAGTTCAGGGCCGCCTTTGGTACCACCAGTGCCGAGTACTTGGCTGCAGCAAAAGCCCTGCTGCAATTTGAGAAAAATTACGTTTTCGAAAAAAACAAAGAAACCCAGGATGAAGTAATTTTCACGGCCCGTCAATTCAGTCGTGACAAAGAGATAAATAAGGTTTATAAAAAGCTCAGGGTAGATTTGTTTTATCAGCGACGGGCCCAGTGGGCTCTGCTTACGGCCAAAGCCAGACAATATTTTGATAATAAAATCGACAAACTACAGAAAAGAAAGAAGGCCCTTGAAGCTCAAGAAGCAGCAAACGCAGGCAAACCACAGAAGAAGAAAAAGAAATCGCGTAAGTTTAAAGAAGACTTTAATGAAGAGCTGGTCTCATTACGTGTACAGATCGCCCGTTTGAAAAGCCAGAAGAACACCCTGACCACTGCTATTAGAAAATTTCAGAGTATTTATCCCCGGGTTTTTGCCGCTAATGAGACCGGCTGGCAGAAACAGAAGGCAGTTTATCGGGGTATGTTTGAACACCCTGAGCAGCAGAGTAATTTACTGGTAAATGAGTTCTTTGGCGGCCTGGCTGAAATTCGTATTCTCATTGATGAGCAGATCAAACGTTCGCAAAAGGTGACGAACCAGCAGATTGATGTTGGCATTGCCTTTTTTCTGCGCACCCTGTTTCTGGTTTTTTTACTATCAACTTTTTTTGTAAGGGATATTAAAAGTCTGGCAAAAACCGCAAAGCGGGTTGAAGAAGGTGACCTTGAGGCCCAGTTCAATGTGAACTCGCGTGATGAACTCAAAGAGCTGGCCAACACCTTCAACCAGATGCTGCACGGGCTCAAAGAAAAAGAAGCTTTGCGTCTTGAAATTCAGGCAGCTTCGGTTATACAGCGTAACCTCTTACCTCAAGACCTTGATGAGCAGACCAGATTTGATGTGGCCTTCATGTACCGTGCCATGACCGGGGTGGGCGGTGATTATATCGATTTCTTTCCCATTAATGATAAGAAGAACTGCCTGGTTGTAGCAGATGTTTCAAACCACGGGGTGGGCCCCGGCCTGGTTATGACCATGATGCGCTCAGCCCTGCGTACTATGGCGAAAGAACAGGTTAACCTGCAAGAGCTGGTGCAGAAATTGAATCTCAGCCTGTTTGAAGACACTCCCTCTGAGATTTTTGTAACGGTTTTCATTGCCTACATCGATGCCACCCCCGGTGCGGTAGAATATGGTTCATGCGGCCATAACCACCCTTACCTGCTGTCACCATCGCGCATTCAGCA
>CAZHLC010000224.1:0-6710 GCA_964532545.1 uncultured Leptospiraceae bacterium
AAAAACGACCAGATATGTTTGCCCGTATAGCGCTCTTTACTGGCCGTTCGGGCCACCGGGGCTTCACCCAGCAGGCCTTCATAAATATCACGGGTGTTTTCACGCACGAAATCGCCGGTATAGTATTCAAAAAAGGCAGGTAGTGACCACATGCTCTTCTTCTGGTGGGCGGCGAAGATATAGAGCCCCCCGAAAACAAAGAAGACCAGCACCCATGATAGAGTACGAATGAGATATTTTCTAGTTCTATAACGCACAAGTTCCCCACTGGTTAGAATTTTGTGTCTGTTTGCTAACCAGCGCCCTTAATTTTCATTAAGGCAAAGCTCTTTAAGAGTATCGACCCTATCAATGCCAATTCTTAAAAAGTAAAGGCTTTTAGCTTTGAATTTATTGCCAGCCAGGGCCTTATTTTCTACTATGTCTTATGGCAAAGCTTGAGCTAAAAGACCGATCAGAACGCTTGAAACTGGTTGAAAACACCATCGCCGCCTACACTCCCAAGGCCGAAATTGAAGAGATACAGGGTTTACTTGAAAAGATTCTCGATTTAAAAAAGCAGAAAAACGTGGTTGTGTTGGGCCACAATTACATGACCCCCGATGTTTTTTACGGGGTTTCAGACTATATCGGCGACTCACTGGGCTTATCAAGGCATGCCGCTGAAACTGATGCTGACATAATTCTTTTTAATGGCGTGCACTTCATGGCCGAAACAGCTAAAATTCTCAGCCCAGAGAAAAAAGTACTCATAGCAGACCCAGAGGCCGGCTGTTCGCTGGCCGAATCAATCACCGGTGAAGAAGTAAAAGAACTGAAAAGGCAGTACCCCGGCCGGCCAGTGGTGACCTATATTAACTGCACAGCCGATGTTAAGGCAGAATGCGACATTGTGTGCACCAGTGCTAATGCCGTTAAAGTCGTTGACTCACTTGACTCTGATGAAGTCATTATGATACCCGACGGTTATCTTGCAGCCAATGTAGCCAAAGAAACAAACAAAAAAATCATTATCTGGGCCGGCAAATGTATGGTGCACGAGCTTTTCTCGGGCACTGATGTGGCCATGGCTAAAAAGACCTTTAAAGACCTTACCGTAATTGCCCACCCAGAATGTCGACCCGATGTAAATGAGATGGCTGATTTTTCGGGCTCAACCTCACAGATGGCTGGCTATATTCGCGAAAGCGGGGCTAAGAAGGTCATGCTGATGACAGAATGCTCAATGGCAGATAACCTTCGCAGTGAATTTAAAGACGTTGAATTTGTATCAACCTGCCAGACCTGCCCCCATATGAAAAAGATCACCCTTGAAAAAATCTATACCAGTCTACGTGATGAAGTAGTTGAGGTTGATGTTGATGAAGATATCAGGGTCAGAGCCAAACGCTCATTAGATCGTATGCTTGAAATCGGCCGATAGTTACTCTTCTCTTGGCAGAAAGAAGCGCTGGCTGATACCGGTGCTGCGCGTTCCGCTTAAAAACTCTACAGTCTGTTGAAAGCCTGTTTTTGTCACAGTGACTGTGAAGGTATGGGTCTCATCATCGGTGACCACGACCTCAAGGTTCACAAAGCCGGTTTCATCACTGAAACCCTCGTTACTGTTCTTGGTGGTGTTATCTTCAATACGCACATGGGCCCCGGGTATGGCTACCCGGCTCACCCCATCATCTTTGGGCTCAAGAATTTCACCTTCAAAAAATAAACGGCCCACCGAACAATTTGCAACCGTAAGGGCCAGAGCCAGGGCAAGCAGAAATCTCATGCAGAAAAAGACCTCTCTCGATTTTCAAGGTGAATCAATAGAATGTCTATATCAGAGGGGTCAACACCGCTGATGCGGGCAGCCTGCCCTACGGTATGGGGCCGTATTTTCTGCAGTTTCTGCCTGGCCTCATGCTTCATACCGTTGATCGCGGTATAATCAAGCTGCTCAGGAATTTTCTTCTGCATGCTGCGATTTCTTTTATTCGTACGGGCTTTTTCACGTTTGATATAGCCTTCATATTTGATCTCCATCGCTACGCGATGCTGCTCGCGTTCATCAATGGCAAACTCGTCAGCCAATTGAGAAAACACAGTGAGCACCTGCTTCTCATTGATCTGCGGCCGGCGCAGAATTGTGTCAAGGGTGTGCCCCTTTTTGAGGCCGAGCTCAGGTAAAAGCGAAATCGTGGTGTCATCAATCTTCTGTTTGCCCAGCTGCTTTTTCACAGCGAAAAAGCGGCGATAGCGCTCAATCATATATTCATAATTGACCTGTAAGCCCAGGCGATGAGCGTACTTCATCAGCCGGCGATCGGCATTGTCTTGCCTGAGGTAAAGGCGGTTCTCTGCCCTTGAGGTAAACATTCGATAGGGCTCATCAACCCCCTTGGTTACCAGGTCATCAATAAGTACGCCCAGGTAGGCCTCATCTCGCCTCAGTATAAATGGTTCAAGCTTTCTCAAACGGTGAATCACGTTGTAGGCAGCATAGAGCCCCTGGCCTGCTGCTTCTTCATAACCTGTGGTACCATTGATCTGGCCTGCAAAGTACAGGCCCTTGATTTTTTTGGTTTCTAACCAGGGGGTCAACTCAAGGGGGGGAATATAGTCATATTCAACGGCGTAACCGGGCCGCATGATCAGAGCCTCTTCAAGGCCGGGTATACTGCGCACCAGGCGCCACTGCACATCTTCTGGCAGACTGGTTGAAATGCCGTTACAGTAGACTTCATTTGTTTTCAAACCCTCAAGCTCTAAAAAAACCTGATGGCGACCCTTGTCTGCAAACCGTACCACCTTATCTTCAATCGAGGGGCAGTAACGGGGGCCACTTGATTGAATTTTGCCACCGTAGATGGGTGAACGATCGAGATTGTCACCGATAATCTTGTGAGTTTCTTCGGTAGTATAGGTAATATGGCAGTCTATCTGCTCTGGCAGTGGGGCCTTCTGCTCATATTCAAAACTGTAACTGAAGGGCTGGGGCTCAGCATCTGGTTTCTGCGCCTCAAGGCGCTCGAAGTCAATTGAGTTCGCATGTATTCTGGGCGGCGTACCGGTTTTAAGACGACTCACAGGAAAACCATACTGAGCCAGCGATGGTGAAAGTTCTTCTGAGCTGCGATCGCCCATGCGGCCCGCCTGGTAGTTTAACTCACCCAGATGAATTAACCCCTTAAGAAAAGTGCCGGTAGTAATGATCACCTGGGGTGCTAGATATTCAAAATGTCGCTGGGTAATTACCCCTTGAATTTCATCGTTGTGAATAATGAAATCTACCACCGAGTCTTGTAATACATGCAGGGTTTCAACCTGCTCAAGACGGTACTTAATTTCGTTCTGGTAGAGCTTTTTATCAGCCTGGGCCCGCGGGCCCCAGACAGCCGGGCCCTTTGAACGGTTCAGCATTTTATAGTGAATACCAGTGTGATCAATCACCTGCCCCATAAGGCCGCCCAGGGCATCTACCTCGCGTACAATATGCCCCTTAGCGACACCGCCAATTGAAGGGTTGCAGCTCATCTGCCCAATGGTATCAAGATTCATTGTCAAAAGCAGAGTACTAAAGCCGCCCGATGCCACCACATAGGCAGCCTCAGCGCCGGCATGGCCACCACCAACAACAATACAGTCGAAGGGCCTGGTGAACTGCTGGCGATGTTCATTTTTTCTGAGGTAATCAGTCATTGTTATATAGGCGCTGCTCTACCATATAGTCGATCACATGAGGGGGCAGCTGCAGAGCCAGTTTATCAAGAATTTCTGTGTCATTGGTAATATAATACTGCTGCAGGCTTTGACGAAATTCTGTCGAACTTATGGGATAATCAAAGTCAGTCACAACCACAGGTTTTCTAATAAAATCAAGGGGCAACATTTCGACATCGGCCCCGCCCCGGTTGAACACAATCAGCGGATAACTGCTTACAATCTCTGCGGTATTCTTCCATTTGGGTAGATAATTAAACATATCTTCACCCATAATAAAACACAGTTGCTGCCTGCTGCAGCGTTTTTTCAACTCTCTCATGGTTTTGTAGGTATAGCTGGGCCGTTCGAGGTATTTCTCGATAATCGAAATATTTACACGCCCAGCCAGGTGGGCAAAGGCCAGCCGCAGCATATGAATTCGATGGCGAAATGCTGCAGCCTTTTCTTCTTTATGAGGGGCATCATAGGCAGGCAGAAGAATGATACCTGCCAGGGTTAACTTCTCAAGGCAGTACTCGACTAATTTGATATGGCCAGAATGCGGGGGATTAAAACTTCCACCAAAGACTGCTACATCGCCATCAGCTGCGAACCTGACCATTACCTCTTACAACAAACTTGGTAGTTGTCAGATCTTGCAGGCCCATGGGGCCACGGGCATGCAGCTTGCCGGTTGAAATACCTACTTCGGCACCCAGACCGAATTGGCCACCGTCATGAAAGCGGGTCGAACTGTTCACAAAGAGAGCAGCCGAATCAAGTGATGAAACAAAAGTTTCAATCACACCGTAATCGTTAGCAAGGATACATTCGGTGTGCGAAGAAGAATAAGTCTGTATATGTTGAATGGCATGATCAAGATCATTCACCACCTTGACTGAAATATTCATTGAAAGATACTCTGTATTGTAGCCTTCTTCAAGCAGGCTTTCAATTGGGTACTCAGACAGTGCTTCTTTAGTGCGAGAATCGCCATGCAGAGTCACCCCGGCATCTATGAGGGCGTTGAGCAGATCTGGGGTAAAAGACAGGTTTGTATCAATAAGCAGAGTTTCTGCAGAATTGCATACTTCTGTGCGGTGAGTTTTTGAATTGAGTACAACGGCAATTGCTTCATCACGCTCTGCGCTGCTATGCACGTATACATGGCAGACACCCTTGTCGTGTTTAACCACGGGTACCAGGCTGTTCTGGCTGACGAACTGAATCAGCCCGGGCCCACCCCGCGGTACAACCAGGTCAATATAATCTTGCAGCCGAAGCAGACCCAGCATCAGATGACGCTGCGACTTTTCAATGAGCTGCACAGAGTTGGCTGGCAGATTGGCTTTACCAAGAGCCTTGCGAAAAAATGATGCCAGCAGTTTGTTGCTGTGAATGGCTTCTTTACCGCCACGCAGAATAACTGCGTTCGATGATTTGAGGCCCAGAGCCCCGACGTCTACGGTAACATTGGGCCGCGACTCATAAATAATAGCAATAACACCGATGGGCACCCTGACCTTCTGCAGGTCGAGCCCGTTGGGTAAAACCCAGCCAGAAACGCGCTCGCCAACGGGGTCTTTCAGTGCAATGATGTCATGCAATGAGTTGATCATTGAGTCAATAGCCTTATCATCAAGTATAAGCCTATCAATCATCGGTTGAGCAAGCCCGCTTATAGTAGCATTCTCAACGTCTTGACCATTTTCAAAACTGATTTCTGAACGTTTTTTATCAAGCTCTTCAGCGAGATATTTCAGGGCCTCATTCTTTTGCACAGTATTCGCACTGCGCAGGCCTACTGAGGCCTGCTGCGCGGCCCTGGCAAGTATCTCAACATACTTGATTTCATCAGCGCTTAGAATTGATTCTTGAGTTATGCTCACTGTCGGTTAGAAAGTAAGCACGAATCAACGGGTAAAGCAAATTTATTTTTCATAGTGAAAGGTCTTTTTTTGTTCTGAAATGTGAGCATCATTGACAGCCTAAAGGCTTTATATCCCCCTGGCATATGGCAGAGAGTGATTCGTCACCCTGGTTTAAGAAACCCTACATGCTCGTACTACCACCATTGATACTGGTGACGGTTCTGCTGTTCTCACCCCTGACTCTGCAGAAGCTACGGGTCAATTTTTTTTATTATCTGTCACTGCTGGTTACATTCAGTGTACCCGCCTTTCTAACGTGGGAGCTTTTCTGGCAGCAGAAATCAATATCGTTCTGGTACTGGCTACTGGCCTACAACGTGACAGGCATTTATTACAGCCTGTTTGGCGAACCGAATATTCTTAATGTAGTGTGGGATCTGGCCTTTGCCATGTCAGATGGGCGGGTTTATTATCTGACCTTCGGAAAAACCCTGGCATTGATTTCAGGGGTCTTGGCCTGGTTTGGTTTCTGTCTGCTGTTTTACCATCTGGCGCCGCTGCTGCACAAAGGTTACGAACGTGCTCATATGGGTCGTTTTATTTTCAGTTTTCTACTTTATCTGTTCTATCTGAATTTGGCAATTTTTATTATTCGCCCCTATTTTGGCCTTTAAAATGCTCATAGGCGGCTCTAGCCTGTTCGGCCCGCCACTTTTCTATGGCCTGATGATTGCCCGAAAGCAGAATGTCAGGTACCGCACTATCTTTAAAGTTCTGGGGTCTGGTATACTGGGGGTATTCGATATAGCCAGCCTCTTCAAATGATTCTTCGGTGGTCGACTGCTCATTCTTCATAAAACCTGGCTGCAGACGGGCTATGGCATCAACCAGCAGCAAGGCTGCCGGCTCACCCCCAGATAAAATAAAATCACCAATCGAAACTGAAATATCGACATGCTCAGTTATACGTTCATCAAAACCTTCATAGTGACCACAAATCAGCGTAATTGTTTTATGCTCACTGGCAAAACCCCTTACCATGTTCTGCTTCAACCTGTAACCACGGGGCGTTAATAAAACTTTATATGACTTCTCAATTTCAGGCGAACTATGAAGAGCCTCATACAGGGGTTCTATACGCAACACCATACCAGTCCC
>CAZHLC010000225.1:0-6699 GCA_964532545.1 uncultured Leptospiraceae bacterium
TCTTGGCCCCGATGGGGCCGAAATCACCACCACGACAGACTGCACAGGGGCATTCTTTACGCAGTTTTAACAGGTTCACTTTTGAACTGTGCCCATCTTTCCACTGCAGATAAAGATTCTGTTCATCATAAGTTATTTCTTTGGGTATTGTTTTCAGAGCCTTCATGTGTATAATAGAAAATAATTGAAAGCCTGATTGGCTGCCAAAAATAAACCTAGATGGCCACCTTCGACGAGTGTTTTGCCACCCTGCCGGCTCTTTCTGAGAAACCGCGCGACCTTGACAGTTACTGGAAAAAACAGATCACCAAGCTGAAAAAGGTTCCCCTTGACGTAGAAGCAAAACGCAAAGTCAGCAAGAGAATTCTCACTGAAACCCAGATGTTTCTCTCTTTTCAGAGCATTGGGCGGGTTCAGCTCACAGCCCAGCTGATGGCACCCAAGAAGTTCCGCAAAAAACCACCAGTGGTGATCATATTTCCTGATTATCACGAAAAAGACCCCCCCATTATAAATGCACTTACTCAGGCCGGCATTGCCCAGGTAGTGCTCAATCTGCGCGGCCATGACCGGCTGAACCAGCCTGTAATAAACGAAAATGGCGAAGAAGAAGAAATTAAAAGTCTGGGTTATTTTTCAGAGAATCTGGTTGATAAAGATGAGTTTTATCTGCGTAATCTTTTTCTAGATGCATTTCGTACCCTTGAAGTAACCCGTCTGCGGCGAGAAATTGATGCCAGCCGCATTGGCGTCTGGGGCCGCGGGGTAGGGGCGGCCATGGCCCTGTTCGTCACCAAGTACATGCAGCGCACAGGTAGTCTGCTGCTTGAGCATCCATCGTTCGCTCACCTGGCGCTGACTCAGAACCTTTCAAAGTCACGCTATGCACAAGAGATCAACCAGTTTATTAAAACCCACCGTAAACAGTCTACCAAGGTCAAAGAAAACCTGCGGTATTTTGATGGCCTGTATTTTTCACCTGCAGTGAAGGCCCCGACGGCCATGATTATGAATTTAAAAAACAGTCTGGCTGTGCCCCAGGGGGGCTTTGCCATGTTTCATCATATTCCTGCAGAAAAAGAAATGCATCTTTTCACCTCTGACGATGAAAAAACCCTGCGCGAGCAGGCCAAGAAGACAGTTACTACTTCTTCTGAGTTTTTTAAAAAGTCTCTGATTAAAAGTTGATCAGCCGATTTCGCTGTGGCGTTTCTTGAGGTAGGCAAACCAGCTTTCAAAAACATTGGTCATGCGTGCCAGCACAAGGGCTGAGAACACGATGTTCACATGCTTTAGAACTTTCGGGTTTTTGGCCAGAAACTTTGCTTTATAGAAAATACCCAGCTCAGGAATATTATAGCATAAACCGAAGGCGATCACCAGAATCAGAATAGCCTTGGCTGTTTTGGCCATAGAACTCTGCAAGAGCTCTTGTAAATACCTGATAGAAAATATCGAAGAAATAGCAATTTCAACTACCAATGCCATGATCAGAATAAAAATGAAATTGCTTAACAGTTGTGATGCAGATAACCCCATAATTGATACCCTGTTTATTTTATCGGCAAGATAAGTGTTTAAAGATTAATGCAATCTGCCATTATATCATCACCGTAAGAGAGAAACTCACAGCTGCTTTTAGAAAGTCAAGCGATTGCCTGGCAGGCAGGTTGTGCAACAACCTAGCAGATAAGACATAATCACTCTTTGATAATGGTTATGTCAGAAACAGTATCTTCTTTATTCAGGTTCAGTACTTTGACGCCTGAGGCTGTACGCCCCTGGGTCGAGACCTGCTTCAGAGGTATGCGCAGGGTCATACCAGAGATCGTAGTTATGATGGCCTCATGATTCACTGATACCACCCGCACGCCTACCACAGATTGGCCTTCTTTGACTTTAATGGCTGTCATACCCTTGCCACCGCGGCCCTTTGCCGCAAAGTTCGATAACTCGACTCTTTTGCCAAGGCCGCCAGAGGTCACCAGAAACAACTCATCTTCTTTGTTTTCAATGACGTCGACCCCGGCCATGTGATCGGTAGGGGTAAGATTCATGCCAATAATGCCAGACGCTGCCCGCCCCTGGGCCCGCATGCGGGCCAGATTGGTACGAAGGGCCAGACCCTCTGCGCTCACCATGATGATGTCGTCTTTGTTCTGCACAATGGCAACATCGACTAACCAGTCTTCTTTATTGTTTTTGAAGTGCAGGGCAATGACCCCACCTTTTTTTGCATTGGTTACCTGATCAAGGGCCAGCTTTTTAATGATGCCCCGGCGGGTAACCAGCAGAAGAAAACGTTCATCACTGAACTCGGTCACAGAGCGAATGGTGGTAATATACTCATCACCACTGAGCCCCAGTAGACCTTTTATATTTTTGCCCCGGGCGTCTTTGCTGCCCCCGGGTATCTCGTAGGCCTTGACATAGAATATTTTGCCCCGGTTAGAGAAAAACAGAACGTTGTCATGGCTTTTACAGAAGATAACCATCTTCAGGGTATCTTCTTTTTTACCACCCGAGATTACACCCTTGCCACCACGCTGCTGTCGTTTAAAAGTATCAAGAGGAACCCGTCGCACATAACCAGCTTCAGACAGGCTGATCACCTCGTTTTGGTTGGCAATAAGGTCTTCGGTGTCGAGGCTGAGATCAGCGATACCTTCTTTGCTTACCTCTGAGGCGCGGTCAGTACCATACTTTTCTTTGATGGTACCCAGCTCATCTTGAATGACCCCATAGATTTTGGTTTCACTTGCAAGCAGGGCCTTCAGTTCTTTGATTCTGCTTCTAAGGGCTTCTAATTCTTCGATAATCTTCTGCGATTCGAGTGAGGTCAGTTTCTGCAGGCGCATATCGAGAATGGCATTGGCCTGAATTTCTGTAAGCTCAAAACGAGCCATGAGTTTTTCACGGGCTGCCTCAACATTCTTTGAGCCGCGAATAATTTTGATAACTTCATCAATGAAATCAAGGGCGATCTTTAAACCTTCTAAGATGTGGGCCCGTTCTTCAGCCTTGCGCAGCTCGTATTTGGTGCGGTTGGTAATGACTTCTTTGCGGTGATCAAGATAATGCTGCAGCATTTCTCGCAGGTTGAGAATCTTGGGTTCGTTATTTACCAGTGCCAGAAAAATGATACCGTAGTTGACCTCAAGCTGGCTGCGTTTGTATAATTGATTTAACACAATCTGAGCATTGGCATCTTTACGCAGTTCGAAGACGATGCGCATACCCCGGCGATCACTTTCATCGCGAATATCGACGATGCCCTCGATTTTCTTCTCATTTACCAGCTTGGCAATTTTGGCAAGTAAGTCGTTTTTCTTAACTTCATAAGGAATTTCAGTGACTACGATGGCCTCACGCCCCCGGGGGCGTTCTTCAACGTCGGCCACGGCCCTGATTTTGATTGAGCCCTTGCCCTTGGTGTAGGCAGATTTCAGGCCTTCTTTACCGATTATAATTCCACCAGTAGGAAAATCTGGCGCAGGCACTTTCTTCATCAGCTGTTTGATGGTTACATCTTTATCTGCAATCATCATCTCAAGAGCGGCGATCACTTCTTTGAGGTTGTGGGGGGGAATTTTGGTCGCCATACCCACGGCGATACCGCTGGTACCATTGACCAGCAGGGCCGGCCATGAAGCTGGCAGTACCGTGGGTTCTTGTTTTGAGCCATCGAAGTTTGGTGCAAAGGTAACGGTTTCTTTATCAATATCACGCAACAGCTCTTCGGCCATCTGGGTGAGGCGGGCTTCGGTGTATCGATAGGCTGCAGCAGGGTCACCGTCAACACTGCCAAAGTTGCCCTGACCATCAATCAGGGGTACGCGCATGGCAAATTCTTGTGCCATACGCACCAGAGTATCATAGGCTGCGGTGTCGCCATGGGGGTGATAATTACCGATGACTTCGCCTACAACCTTGGCTGACTTAACGTAGGGTCGGTCATGACGCCAGGCCCGCTCATTCATGGCATGCAGAATGCGGCGGTGTACTGGCTTAAGCCCATCGCGTACATCGGGCAGGGCCCGGCCTACAATTACGCTCATGGCATAAGACAGATAAGATTTTTTCATCTGGTCTTCTATTTCAACCGGAATGATTTCTTTCGCCGGTCGCTCAGGGGCGTTGCCGTCGCCGTCTTTTTTCTTCGCCATATAAAGAGACATAAGCGAAGATTTCAACAGAGGGTCTACCCTAATTTCGAGAGGGGTAAATACCGCAGTCTATTAAGCAAATATGTTTGACCGGCCGGCTTTAAATCGTTAAATGTCGGCCTCATGAAAGCTTTGAGCTGGTTGTTTCTGTTGATGAGTGGGCTGGTGCTCTCGGCCTGCAACGGTACCAATGTGCGCAGTCGTTATGCGACTAAACCTGTTTATCTGGGTGACTCAATGCTTTTTGCAAAGTGTAACCGTACTCTTAAAGACAGCCGCAAATTCGAGGTTGAAATTCTTTATGGCTCAAGCAAAAGCTATGAAGCCCAGACACATGATACCTCACTGGCAAAGAAATATCATGAGGGTAATATAGACATCGCCCTGATTAAAAGCGATGATCAAGACAAGCAGGTGACCGTGGTCGATGATTTCAACTTCGGCTCGCAGGGCTGGTTCTATTTGATTGTTTCAGGCCACCGAAATTGGGGAGAAATCGACGTAGCTCAATGTTCTATCAAAAAATAATCTCTACCACTCTATTGCTGGCAGCTTTGCTTTTGCTGGGGGCCTGTGCCGGCAGTCGCAGGGACAGACAGAGGCAGCCTGTAAAGATTTTAATACCCGGCATCGATGAGTTCATTTCTTTATGATGGCAAGGCTAAGACTTTAACCAATGGCTATGAGCTCAAAGAAGTGAAGAAGTTCAGTTACTCAAAAAGCCATTGGGGCATTTTCTATTCTTTTATCTCTTTGAGTGATAGCAATGTCTATGTTGATAACATGAATAAGGCCATTGCAGAGGCCAGGGGCGATGGCATGGTTAATGTGAATTTCAGAGTAGAAACCTGCAAAATCAATTTCATTCCGCTTTTTAATCTTCTGCCAATGTGGCCTGGTTGCACCAATTTAACGGTGAAGGGTGACATTGTAAAAATCAAATGATGCGCTTTTTTAAAATAGGCAGTCTGTTATTAGTGGCCCTGATCTTGTTATCTGCCTGCGCCAAAAAAAAGGTTTCGCTGCTTTCAAAAGAAGACACCAAAAATATCAAGGTGAGCTTTGTTACACAAGAAAATTCAATTAAGCTCAAAAGAGCCTGCGAACCGGTAGTTATGTTGCTGGGTGTCACAGATGAGACCGCCATAAAAACTGCCATTCAAAAGAATGCCAATACAATTCAGATTTTTCGTACCAATGGTGAGAAAAGAGACCTGCGTTTCTGGTCATGTACCCTGAAAAAAACGGGCACCAAATCAATTAAGCTGGCGAAAAAAAAGAAAAAACGCCCAGGCCTTGCCAGGGTGGCGTTTCTGCAGTTTCGTAACAGCAGTAAGCAGAGCAAGTATGGCTGGCTGGGTGGCTCGCTACCAGATGCCATAAACAAGGCTATGCAGAAAACTTTTGAGTACAAACGGTTCAGCGACGCCCGTCTTGATAAAGAAAAGCTTTCAGCAGATCGTAAGAACAATGTTAAGGTCATTGCTCAGCTTGGTAAAGAGCTAGATATCGACATTATCATTTTTGGTGACTTTACAGTAAACGGAGGCAAGAATGAAATTACCTTTACCTCAGAGATTTTTTACGTATCAGACAGTAAAATCATCGCCACAGCAAAAGAAAGCTCTGCCACCGATATTCGTATGTTTGGTGCCACTACCGAATTAGCTAACAAGATTGTTAACCAGATATATAATTACGAAATTGGCCGCTAAAAAGCGTTTTCACCGCATCTGCACCTGCTAACAAGGCTCTATGAATCAGGGTTCTAAGCTTTCACAACCCGGTGCACTGATTTATTTCTGGGCCTTCTGGGCTTTCTTTCTAGTCATCGTTTTCTTCGCAACGGTGTTTGATGTGCGCGGCGATCTACGATTAGAAAACACATCGATTAGCAAATGGGCCTTCTTCGCCTTTGACTTTCTATTCTGCGCTGTCTATATTGGTGCATCATTCATTTACAACCGGCAAGCTCTAAACACAATAAGGGTGTTACTGGGCATTCATCTGGTATTTCATATCTTAAATGCGATACTGGCGGTTCTCGATAATCAATACCAAGAGGCTTCAGTGAGCGCCGTCTGGTTGAGTATGCTGGGGCCATGGCTTTTTGGCCTTTTTCGCTCTCGAGAAATTAAAGATCATTTTGGCCAGCAGACAGGCTTTTCGTCTGTTGACTTTCTAAAGGGTACAGAGCGTTTTGCTCTTGGGTCGTTTTTCGGCTTAGCCTTGATCGGTGGTATAGCACTTGGTACCATTATGTTCTCAGTAGAGAGCAAGCAAGACCTGGCCAGGCTTGAAAGTTTCAGGCCCACGTTGCCCACGAGCCTTTACGATAGCCAGGGCAGAAAGATATCTGAACTTTATCAGCATAAATGGCAACTAGTTGCCCTCGAAGATATTCCGCGACCAGTTGTGGCCGCCTTTCTGGCAGTTGAAGACAGCAATTTTCATAATCATTTTGGTATTGACTTTTTTGGCATTCTCAGGGCCGCATGGGCCAACCTCATGGCGGGGCGGGTGGTTCAAGGGG